>NZ_JBSIPA010000335.1:0-7468 GCF_053574605.1 Caballeronia sp. M23-90
TCGAGGGCGACCTTGCGCGCGATTGTCACCGGCCCTTCGCCTAGCGCCGCAACGCCGCATCCGAGCGCGTCGGCCAGGTGTGTCCTGACAGCTTCGATGGTCTGTTCATCGAGGTCCTCGTAGCGCAGTGCTGCCGTGTAAGCAGCGAGCTGCTCCGCAATCGAGGTGGCGGCCGGCGCACCAGCGGCAAACGACGATTGCAGCGCGGTGCCACTGACCGCAAACGCGCCAAGCGATTTGATGAAATGACGGCGATGCATGCATCGTCTCCTGTTATTTGTTATGACCGCACAGTGCGGTGTTGCACTACACCAGCAGCAGTAAAGCAGCGCCGTACACCAGTGCGCCCACCACAAACGTCACCGCGGTATAGCCGAGCACACGCTGCACGCCGATGCCGGCCATCGCGACCACCGGCGCAGCCCAGAATGGCTGTAACATGTTCGACACTTGTTCGCCCATGGCGACGGCCATTGTTGTTGCCGGCACCGACGCATGCAGCGCGATGGCTGCAGGCACGACGAACGGTCCTTGCACAGCCCAGTGACCGCCGCCGCTTGGAATGAAGAACGTGACGATCAACGAGCACACATAGCTCCAGAACGGAAGCGTGTGTGCATTCGAAATCGCGATGAAGAAATGCGAAATCACGTCGGGCAATCCGGTCGCGTCCATCATTCCCATGATCCCGCCGTAAAGCGGGTACTGGAGCATCATGGAGCCGGTCTGCTTTGCAGCGTTCTTCACGGCATCGGCGTATGCGAGCGGATATCCATGCAGGATCACGCCGCCTATGAACATGACGAAGATCACGCCGTTCACGCCTGAAAACGGCAGGTTCTCGATGCGCGCCAACACGAAAAACGCGATGCCCGCCACACCGATGAATGCGCTGCCGATCCAGGAATATTCGATCCAGCGCGCGAAGCTGAGCGGGCCGGCCGGTCGTTCCCGCTTCGGCGCGTCAGGATGCTTCGTCATGTCGAGCACCACCGAATCCTCGGCGGATGGCTTGAGCCACGCAAACACAAATGGCATTGCGACCAGCATGATGATCGTCGGCACGAGGTTGAAGCGCGTGAACACGGTGCTGCTCAATGGCAGCACTTGTCCGGTCAGCTTCTGCACGACGTTCATCGAACTGCCGGCCGTGGACTGCGCGAGCGCGATCGAGCCTGACATGCCCGTTGCCCAAACGACCCAGCCCGAAAAACCCGCTGCAACGATCCATGCAAAGTCGACACGCATGCGCTTCGCGACTTCGCGCGCCAGCAATGCGCTGATGACGAGCCCCAGGCCCCAGTTGCAGAACGATGCGACCGCGACGAGCAAAAACGTAAGCGCCGCCGCCTGGACCGGCGTGCGCGCGACCGAGACCAGCGCCTTGAACATGCGCTGAACGAGCGGCGCGTGCGCAAACGCGTGTCCTGTCACGAGCACCAGCGTGATCTGGAACGCGAACGTCAGGATGTCGAAGAAGCCCTTGTACCAACCCCCGATCAGGTGCGAGGCCGACGCACGCGGCCCGAATGCCGCCGACAATACCGCGACCGCGGCGGTAATCAGGATCGCGAGGACAAACGGGTCGGGGATGATCCGTTCGAAGAGCCTGACCGTCGCTTCGGTGAAACGCGTCTTGCGCTCGATGGGTGTTGCGGCAGCAGGTTTCATCGTTTATCTCTTGATTTTTTGTAGGTCGCGCGTTCTTTGGGCGCTGGGAAATGGAAGACTCAGGATTTTGATACCGGATCCTCTTGATTCGGAAAGTCATACAGCGCGGCTGCGTTGTCCACCAGGATGCGGTCGCTGACCGCAGTA
The DNA here is from genome assembly GCF_053574605.1 of Caballeronia sp. M23-90. NCBI lineage: Bacteria > Pseudomonadati > Pseudomonadota > Betaproteobacteria > Burkholderiales > Burkholderiaceae > Caballeronia > Caballeronia sp. M23-90. The sequence goes on from NZ_JBSIPA010000335.1 coordinate 1,819, forward strand.
TCCTCGGTCCATGTATCGAGCAGATCGAGCAGCCGCGTGTCATCGGGCTTGTGTGACTCTGTCACGTGCGGCCAGTCGCTGCCCCAGACGACGCGATCGGGCAGCGCGCCAATCCATGCACGTGCGACCGGTGCAGTATCGGCATAGTCATCGGCGAGCCCCACGCGAGAGTCGAGATACGGTCCGGAGAGCTTGACCCAGACGCGACCCGATTCGGCCAGATCACGCACGATATTGAACGCGGGATGTAAAGCACCGTCGGGTAATGGCAGACGCGCGAGATGATCGAACACGATTGCCGACGGCAGGCGTGCAAGCATCGCCCGGTGCTCGACGATCTGCGCAGCGGTCCAGTGCAGTTGCACGTGCCAGCCGAGTTCCGCGACGCGTTGCGCGAGTGGCTCGACCATATCGAAGCGGACGGCGGCATTGGCCGGGGTGTAAAGCGTGAAACGGATACCCCGAACACCGCCATTGTGAAGTTGTTCGAGTTGTGCGTCCGTCACTTCGGGCGTCAGCACGCCGACACCGCGCGTTCGTTCGCGGCCAAGCGCCTGGATTGCATCCAGCGTGACCCGGTTGTCGGAGCCATAATTGCGCGGCGTTACGACTACGGTGCGGGCCGTGCCGGTCTGCCGCTGTACCTCGAGATAATCCGCAGCGCTCGCGCGATCCGGGAAGTTTGCCTGGCTTGCGCCATCCGCGAGGAAGCGGCGGTCATACACGTGCATGTGCGAATCGCACGCGCCTGCAGGGACCCGGCGCCCGGCGGGTTGCGCGTTATCTTTACGCGACTGCGAGTTCATCATCGTCTCCGTTTTATATGTCGGGCGTGCCGCCCTGTCACTGACACCGCGCTGCACTCTCTCCCTACAGCACCGCGCGTTTCGCACGCAGCGCCGCGATTTCGTCATCGCTCAGACCTGCGTCGCGCAGCACCGCATCCGAATGCTGGCCGAATGCAGGAGCGGCTTGCGGCGTGTGCGCTGTCGCGTCTCCTGCTTTATCGCCGAAACGGATCGGATGCTGAAAGCCGCGGTAACGTCCGACGCCGGGATAGTCGTAGGTGGCCACCATGTCCTCCGCAAGCACCTGCGGATCGTCGAACATGTCTTCGATGGTGCGCGCGGCCGAGCACGGCACCGCGTCGCCGAACAGCGCTTCCCATTCCAGTGCGCTACGCGCTGTCAGCGCCTGGTGCAATTTCGGTACGATTTCATCACGATGCATCGCGCGCTTGCGCACCGAGTCGTAGCGTTCGTTTTCTGCAAGTGCGCTGAGCCCGGTTTTCTCACACAGTGCCTGCCAGAAGTGTGGCGTGTTCGCCGAGATATACAGGTAGCCTTCGCGAGTCGGATGGATGCCTGTGATGCCGCCCGAACGCATATCGCGGCCAACGTCTTTCGGTTCGCTGTCGGCCCAGATCATCCGCGCTGATTGCATCGTGAGCGCGCTGCGCAGCAGCGATACACCAACGTACTGCCCCTCGCCGGTACGCTCGCGCTCGAAAAGCGCGGAAGACACGCCCGCCGCGACGAGCGCCGCAGCGTAGTAGTCAACCACCGAGCCGTAAAGGATTTCCGGCGGCCCTTCGCTCGGGCCTTGCAGTGCACACATTCCGCTCATCGTTTGCAGGACCTGGTCATAGCCGGCCTTGTCCTTCTTCGGGCCGGTCTCGCCATAGCCGGTGACTGCGCAATAGATCAGCCGCGGATTGATCTGGCGAAGCTGTTCGAATGCAATGCCGAGACGCGGCGGCACGTTGGGGCGGAAGTTGTGCACCAGCACATCGGCGGTTTTGACGAGTTGCATCAGCACGTTGAGTGCCTCTGCTTGCTTCAGGTCAAGGACCAGACCGCGCTTGCCACGGTTCACACCCAGGAAGGCGCGACTTTCGGCTTCGAGGGTGGACGGATATTTGCGCAGATTGTCGCCAGCAGGCGGTTCGATCTTGACGACATCGGCGCCCTGGTCCGCGAGCAGTGTGCATCCGTACGGACCTGCAATGTAAGCGCTCAAGTCGAGCACGCGAATTCCCGATAGCGGGCCTGTCGTGCCGGTCGTGGCTGCGTGAGGCGAATGTTCCATGTGTGGCTCCATCGGTTCCCGGTTCGACGTGGCGGATTCAGTGATCATTCAGCAGGCCAAGGAGTTCAGCATCACGGACCAGTGCGCGCGCGCGTTCGAAGAACGGCGGATCGATCATCTTTCCATTTACCACGTACGCACCGACGCCGCGTGCTTCGGCGTCGCGTGCCGCGTCGAGGACGCGCAACGCATGGGCGATCTCCTCGTCGGAAGGACGGAAGATTTCGTTGGCGAGCGCAATCTGGCTTGGATGGATGCAGCTCTTGCCGAGAAAACCCATCGACCGGGCGAGTTGTGCTTCGGCACGGAAACCCTCCTGGTCCTTGATGTCGGCGAACGCGGAATCGTAGGCGAACACATTCGCTTCGCCGGCCGCAATGCGCAAGCCGAACATGGCCTGCTGAATGGCAACTGCTTCGCGACGCGCAATACCGAGCGGCTCGAACAGATCGCCCAAGCCTAGTTGCAACCCCGCGACGCGCGGGTGCGCAGCGGCGAGCTGGGCGGCGTGGCGTAATCCTTTGGGTGTTTCAATGTTAAGCAGCAGCCTGATCGGTGTGGTTACGCCGTTGGCCCCTTCGGCGCGCTCGAGCACATCGGCGGCAGCGCGCACGTCGTCGACCGACTCCGCTTTTGGCAGATTGATCAGATCAAGGCCGCGCTGTGCGATGGCATCGATGTCCGCATTGAAATAAGGGGTGTCGAGCGCGTTTACACGCACTATCAGTACCTTATTGGCGGCAGCGACGAGATCGGAGCGTAGCAATTCGCTCAGCGCAGCCCGTGCTTGCGGCTTGCGTTCGGGCGCAACCGCGTCTTCGAGGTCGAATGAAACTGCATCGGCGGCGCTGGCTAAAGCCTTGCCGAACAACTCGGGTCGCGAGGCTGGCACAAACAGTTTGCTTCTCATGTCTCCGCTCTGATCTATTTGAATTATCACGATCCAGTCTAAGTCCTGAATGAATTTAGATAAACTATCCGAACCTATCTTCAAAAGATGCAGAATCTATCTTTATGGACATCGCTTTTCTCGCGAATTTCTTGTTGGTTGCCGACAGTGGTTCTATCGCGGAAGCAGCGCGCCGGATCGGGATAACACCGGCTGCGGTGGCCCAGCAGGTCCAGTCGCTGGAACGCGCATTCGGGGCCGAACTACTGGTTCGCTCGGGGCGCACGGTCATGCCTACGGAAGCCGGCTATCGCGTGATCCAGCGCGCGCGCAGCCTGGTGCACGACTTTTCGGAGTTGAAGGCGTTCGCGCTCGAAGACGACGCGGCGGGCGAACTGCGGATCGGCACGATTACAACCGCATTGCTGAGCCTGATGCCGGACGTCCTCTCCGCGTTCGCCAGGTCGTATCCGAACGCGAAGGTTTTGATCCGCGCCGGAACGTCGATGGAACTCTACGAAACGCTTCAGCGTGCCGACGTCGATATCGCCGTCTGTCTTCATCCGGGGTTTTCACTACCGAAAGCTTACGACTGGCACCTGCTGCGAGAAGAGCCGATCGTCGTGCTGGCACCAGCGCGTTTTGCCGCCCACGATCCGCACGGACTGCTTAGAAACGAGCCGTTCATCCGCTATGACCGCTCGCTTGGCGGTGGCAAGCAGGCTGACCGGTATCTGCGCGCGGCGAAGATCATACCGCGCGAACTGTTCGAATTGAATTCTTTGATGGCGATTGCAATGATGGTGGATCGCGGACTCGGCGTGTCGCTCGTGCCGGATATCGTGTCACCCCTGACAGTACATCTGGACATCGCGAAACTTGCACTGCCCGTTCACACCGAGCCGCGTCGATTCGGCGTGCTGTGGAACCGGGCGTCGCCGAGGGCACGTTTGATCAAGGGCTTCCTCGCGTGCGCCGACGCCGTCCTCGGAGCCGAGCGCAAGTAGAAGCACATCCCCGCCCGACGAACTGTTTTTTTCTGATGAGCGCAGCGTTATGGTAATTAATCGGAAAGATGCTCCATGTCCGATTTCAAGACTACCTTTTCGCATCCTCTATGATCTGGAATGAACAAAAATCCTTCGCGGTCTTATGTTGCTATCGGCGGTTCCGGCTCTGAAGGCCTGGACAACCTACGTGAATTGATGGAAATCTGGCCTACGGGGCTGGACGTAACCGTGTTGGCGGTGCTTCATCGCCCGAGCGGTCACGTGAGTTACCTCGCCGATATCCTTCGCCGTTCCAGCAGCCTTCCCGTGGAGATTGCGAGCAACGGCCAACTAATGGGGCCGGGCGTTTGTTATCTTGGAACACCCGACGCGATTCTGACATTGGGAAGTCAAGGCGAGGCGCAGCTCATTGACGGTCGCGATGACAAATTACGCAATCGGACTGTGGACGAGTTATACAAATCCGTCGCTCTGCATGCCGGCAATCGAAGCGTTGCAATCCTTCTGTCAGGTGCGCTTGACGACGGCTCCCGGGGTACGGAAGCCGTTCACCACGCCGGTGGCCTGACGTTTGTTCTGGAACCAGGCGCCAAACCCAAAGGCATGCAGCAAAACGCGATTGATTTCGACGGTCCGATCAGCTATGTGGGGTCCTTGCCTGACATCGCCGAGCTGTTGAGGGTGTTGCTCCCCGCATCGAATGGTGGCTAGACGCGGGTCGGCACAGTTGTCGTCTCCAAGATGTAATCGGCGCTCACGTGTGAGATCCTGAACACTCGGCCTGCCCATACTTCACAATCCCGTTGATGGACCGCAACCCAGTGCGGCGGCAATGACCGTGTGGCGGATGACTCTCAAGTCGGCTCCTTTCGTGTGATGCCAGCGGTTCGCCTTATCGATGCAGGCAGTGTGAGCTGTGAAAGTGGGGAAAGAATGCGCACGCAAACCAAAGGTTTTTGTGGCGACCTGGACCACTTTCCAGAAAGGGAATGCCATGAATGACGACGCATACACCACCCGAAATCGGCTCAACGCGGCAGTGTGCTGGCTGGATCGCGTCGACCCGGGTACGCATCGGCGCATCAAGGGGTTGCGGCTCGTGACCGCTTACGGCATTGCGGCGGCGCTCGGGACGCTTCACGACGTTGCGATCGGCTTGCCAGGCAGCGCGTCGCTCGGCTTTCTCGCGGGCAACATTGCGCTCTGGGCAAGCGTGTCCGAAGGCAAGACGACGCGAGCCCAGTCGAGCCGCGATCTAGCACTATTGAGTCTCGCGGCCGCGCTGGGCGCGCTTGTATTCGTGGTCATGTCCCGCCCGTTGGCGCTCGCTGGTCTGGCGGGACCGGAACTGGTTCTTGTGAGCGGCGCGTTCCTCACCGGATATCTGAAGCGGTTCGGGGTGCTGGGCGCGGGCATCGGGTCGCAGGTTTTTATCGGTGAATTGCTCGCTTATGGCGCACGGCTCACCACTGCCGATCTACGCGCCATAAGCGTGGCGGCATTGATCGCGGCGGTCGCGTCGATTGTGCCGCGCGATCCTCACCGGATATCTGAAGCGGTTCGGGGTGCTGGGCGCGGGCATCGGGTCGCAGGTTTTTATCGGTGAATTGCTCGCTTATGGCGCACGGCTCACCACTGCCGATCTACGCGCCATAAGCGTGGC
>NZ_JBSIPA010000336.1:0-7465 GCF_053574605.1 Caballeronia sp. M23-90
TCGAACTTGTGCAACAAGCCGATGTTCAAGCCCTGCGAAAGCAGCCCGGTCTGTCCTGCCAGCGCTGATGGATTGCTGCCGGCGGCGTACGCGGCGGCGGTCAGAGCAGCGACAAAGGTTTCGGCAACAACAATAACGACAGCAGCAGCAACGATCAGCCCGGCAACGGCATGATCCAGGCCGATACATCCACGAACTCGCTGATCATCACGGCGTCGGACCCGGTGTATCGCAACTTGCGCGCAGTGATCGACCAACTCGATGCACGCCGTCCGCAGGTCTATATTGAAGCGCTGATCGTGGAGCTTTCCGCCACGACGGGCGCAAACCTCGGGATTCAGTGGCAGGGCGCGCTGCTTTCGAACAGCGGAAACAACGGCGTTTACGGCGGTACGAGCTTTGGCACGGGAACGAGCAACATTGTCGACCTGACCGCCGCCGCGTACGCCGCCGGCAGCAATCCATCAGCGCTGGCAGGACAGACCGGGCTGCTTTCGCAGGGCTTGAACATCGGCTTGTTGCACAAGTTCGGCAACTTCTTCGGCCTTGGCGGTTTGCTGCAGGCGCTGTCGACATCGGCGGATGCGAACATTCTTTCCACGCCTAACCTCATCACGCTCGACAACGAGGAAGCGAAGATCGTGGTCGGCCAGAACGTTCCGGTCGTGACCGGTTCGTACGCCACGCCGACGGCGAACACGGGCACGTCGGTGTCCGCGTTCAACACGTTCGATCGACGCGATGTAGGCGTGACGCTGCACGTGAAGCCGCAGATCACGCAGGACGGCATCCTGAAGCTCCAGCTTTATCAGGAAGATTCCAGCGTCGATACCACCACGACCAACAATCCCGGCGGCGTAACCATCAATACGCGTTCCATCCAGTCGACCATTCTTGCCGATGACGGCGAGATCGTCGTGCTGGGCGGCTTGATGCAGGATCAGTACAACACGAGCAACAGCAAGATTCCGTTGCTTGGCGACATTCCATGGATCGGGCAGTTGTTCCGCAGCGAGCAGAAGACGCGGACAAAAACGAACCTGATGGTGTTCCTGCGTCCGGTGATCGTGCGCGACCAGGCTACGAGCTCGCAGATTTCGAACGATCGTTACGACAACCTGCGTCAGCAACAGTACAACTCGATCTCCGATAACCGCATCGAGAAGGATCACGATGTTCCTGTCCTGCCGCCGGCACCGATTGGTCCGAGTCAGGGCGGCGTGCCATCGAAGAACCTGTTCGACTGGAACAACATGACGCGATCGCCGTCGCAAGGCGGCAGCGCGACCTTGCCGCAAGCGGCGCCGCCAAAAGGCCAGCAGCAGCCGCTCGAGCAGCAATATCAGGGGCAACCGCAATACCAGGGGCAACAACAGCCGTATCAACAGCCGCAGCAGCCGCAACAGCCCGCGAACGTGAACAACTACGCTGTGCCGAACAACAATCCGGCGCCGGGCGTGCCGCTCAATGGCGACGCAGGAGCCAAGCCGTGAGTACGTTGAACCTGTCCGCATCGAATGTCGCCACGAGTGTTCCGTCGCCGCTTGCGGCCCGGCTGATTCCGTACGCGTTCGCGCGCACGGGGCAGATCCTCGTCGCGCACCAGCATGCGGACAGCATCGAGGTATGGATCAGCGATAAAACCAGCGACGCCGCACTCGCCGAAGTCGCGCGCAACTTCGGCGCGGTGTCGATCGTGCGTTTGCCGGTGGACGAGCTTTCGGCGGCGATCAACTCGGCCTACGCGCGCAACGACGGCAGCGCGGCGCAGGTCGTTGGCGAAGTGGAAGGCGAAGTCGATCTGTCGCGGTTGATGCAGGACATTCCCGAGATCGAGGATTTGCTCGAGTCGGAAGACGACGCGCCGATCATCCGCATGATCAACGCGCTGCTGACGCAGGCGGCGCGCGAACAGGCATCGGATATTCATATTGAACCGTTCGAGACGTCGTCCGTCGTGCGTTTTCGCGTCGATGGCACCTTGCGCGACGTCGTGCGCCCGAAGAAAGCACTGCATGGCGCGCTGATCTCGCGGATCAAGATCATGGCGCAACTGGACATTGCCGAAAAACGCTTGCCGCAAGACGGACGGATCACGTTGCGCGTGGGCGGCCGTCCGGTCGACGTGCGCGTATCCACCTTGCCGACCGGTCACGGCGAACGCGCGGTGCTGCGTCTGCTGGAAAAAGACGCGCAACGCCTGAACCTCGAAACGCTCGGCATGGCGCGCGATACGCTCGTGCACTTCGACAAGCTGATCGGCCGTCCGCACGGCATCGTGCTCGTAACGGGACCGACCGGTTCCGGCAAGACAACCACGCTTTACGCCGCCATGTCGCGGCTCGAGACGGCGACCACCAACATCATGACGGTGGAAGATCCTATCGAGTACGACCTGGGCGGGATCGGCCAGACGCAGGTGAACGAGCGCATCGGCATGACCTTCGCGCGTGCGTTGCGATCCATTTTGCGGCAGGACCCGGACATCATCATGATCGGGGAAATCCGCGATCTGGAGACGGCGCAGATTGCGGTGCAGGCATCGCTCACGGGTCACCTCGTGCTCGCGACGCTGCACACGAACGACGCGGCATCGGCGGTGACACGTCTCACCGATATGGGCGTCGAACCGTATTTGCTGGCGTCGTCGCTGCTGGGCGTTCTGGCGCAGCGGCTCGTGCGCCAGTTGTGTCCGGTGTGCAAGGAACAGCGTACCGAAAACGGCCATATGCACTGGCATGCGGTCGGCTGCGACAAATGCGGCAACTCGGGATATGCAGGACGTCGCGGCGTGTACGAACTGCTGCTGCTGGACGATGCGATCCGTGCGCTGATTCACCGCAATGCATCGGATGCCGAAATTTTGACGGCCGGTCGCGAAAATGGCATGCGCACGCTGCGTGAAGACGGGAACCGATGGTTGGCGACTGGCGCGACTTCGCTGGAAGAAGTGCTGCGCGTGACGGGCGGAGATTAGACATCCATGCCGGCGTTTCGTTTTGAAGCTATCGATCAGGCGGGCAAGTCGCAAACAGGCGTACTCGATGCCGACAGCGCCCGCTCCGCGCGCAGCCAGTTGCGCACGCAAGGGTTGACGCCGCTTGTCGTGGAAGCGGCGGGGTCGCGTACGCGCGGTGAGCGAAAGCAGCGTCTTTCGCTGGGAAAACGTTTGTCGCAGCGCGAGCAGGCCATTCTCACGCGGCAACTCGCCAGCTTGCTGATCGCGGGATTGCCGCTCGGCGAGACGCTGTCGGTCCTGACCGAGCAATCGGAGCGCGATTACATCCGCGAACTGATGGCCGCGATCCGCGCCGAAGTGCTCGGCGGCCATTCGTTTGCCAATGCGCTCGCCGAACATCCGCGCGATTTTCCGGAGATTTATCGGGCGCTCGTGGCCGCCGGCGAACATACCGGCAAGCTTGGCCTCGTGTTGTCGCGGCTCGCGGATTACATCGAACAGCGCAATGCGCTCAAGCAGAAGATCGTGCTCGCGTTCACGTATCCGGCGATCGTCACGTTGATCGCGTTCGGGATCGTGACGTTCTTGCTGAGCTACGTCGTGCCGCAAGTGGTGAACGTGTTCGCAAGCACGAAGCAGTCGCTGCCGTTCTTGACCATCGCGATGATGGCGCTTTCCGGTTTCGTCCGGAATTACTGGTGGGCCATGTTGATCGGCGTGATCGCAATTAGCTGGTTCATCAAGCAGTTGCTTGCCCGGCCCGGACCACGCATGGCGTTCGACCGATGGCTCCTGACTGCGCCGCTGCTCGGCAAGCTGGTGCGCGGTTATAACACCGTGCGTTTTGCCAGCACGCTCGCCATCCTGACGGCGGCCGGCGTGCCGATCCTGCGTGCACTGCAGGCCGCCGGCGAAACGCTGAGCAACCGCGCAATGAGCGAAAACGTGGAAGACGCGATCATCCGGGTACGTGAAGGCACGTCGTTGTCGCGCGCGCTCGGCAACACGAAGACGTTTCCACCGGTGCTGGTCCATCTGATCCGTTCCGGCGAAGCAACCGGCGATGTCACGACCATGCTCGACCGCGCGTCCGAAGGTGAAGCACGCGAACTCGAACGCCGCACGATGTTCCTGACAAGCCTGCTGGAACCGCTCCTGATCCTCGCGATGGGCGGCGTCGTACTCGTGATCGTGCTGGCGGTGATGTTGCCGATCATCGAATTGAATAATCTGGTGCAGTGAAGAAGTCGACCCTATGAACGCCCTCCAAACCCGCCTTCTTACGCTCGTCGCGCTCGCTGTTTTTTGCGCGACGCTGACCTGGTGGATCGTCACGCTGACATCGCATCAAAGTGCGCCATTGCCGGCGGCGGCGGCAGGGCGCGCGCCATCCACTGAACTTGCGGCCACCTTGTTCGGCGGCCAGTTGAAGCGTCAGGAAAACCAGGACGTGCATCTGTTCGGGATTCTTTCGCTGCAGCACGGCGCGGCGGCTATCGTCAGTTATGGCGGCGAGCCGGCAAAGGCCATTTCGCTCGGCGGTCCGCTTACCCAGGGCGTGACGATCAAGGAAGTGCGGGCGCGCTCGATCATCATCGACAGAAAAGGCGCGCTCTCCGAAGTCTTCCTGCCGCCGAATGCGCCGGGACCGACGATTTATGTGCGCTGATACCGCGCGAGATCAAAGGGAGCGAACGAGGGCGGGCGTTGAAGCGGAATCACCTTACGCCAGACCTATAGAATGCTTTCCTGCCCGCAACAACCGCGCGTTGGCGGCGGACAGACAGTGAACTCAACGGTGCGGCTACCTGACACGCGAGCGCCGTGAACGACATCAAATTGGAAAGGAAGATCAAGTCATGCAAATGTTGATGAAGCGCCGCGACGCACTCCAGACGGCGCAAGGCACGCAGAAGAAACGGCAGCGCGGCTTTACGCTGATCGAAATCATGGTGGTGATCGCCATTCTCGGGATTCTCGCGGCGCTGATCGTGCCGAAGATCATGAGCCGTCCGGACGAGGCGCGGCGGGTGGCGGCGAAGCAGGATATCGGCACGATCATGCAGGCCATGAAGCTGTACAGGCTGGATAACGGCCGTTATCCCACGCAAGAGCAGGGCTTGCGCGCGCTGATCGAGAAACCGACCAACGATCCGATCCCGAACAACTGGAAGGACGGTGGTTATCTGGAACGCCTCCCGAACGACCCGTGGGGCGCGCAGTATCAATATCTGAACCCGGGCGTGCACGGCGAAGTGGACGTGTTCAGCTACGGCGCGGACAACAAGCCGGGCGGCGAAGGCAACGACGCCGATGTCGGCTCGTGGCAATGAGCCACTTTTAAGCAACTTTCATAGAAGTAACCGACGTGAACCAGCAGCACGAGCCGTATCGTTCAGCCTTGTTTAAGCCGCAGCGCGCGGCGAAGGCGCGGCCGCAAGCTGGCTTCACGTTGCTGGAAATGCTGGTGGTGCTGGTTATCGCAGGGTTGCTGGTGTCGCTTGCTTCGCTGCAGCTCACGCGCAATCCACGCACCGATCTGAACGAGGAAGCGCAGCGGCTCGCGCTGCTGTTCGAATCGGCGGGCGACGAGGCGCAAGTGCGCGCGCGGCCGATTGCATGGCAGCCGCTCGACGGCGGTTTTCGTTTCGATGTCCGGACCGAAGACGGCTGGCGTCCGTTGCGCGACGACTTGCTGCGGCCGCGCCGCTGGGAAGGCGGCGTGACCGGCGTGACGATCCAGTATCTGGGCTCGGATCAGGTAACAAACAGGCTGGTGTTCGGCACGGAAGCCATCGATACCCCCATGGAAGTGACCATCGTCTCTGCAGTCGGACGGGCGACGATCGTGGGTACGGGCAACGGCCGGTATCGGGTGCGCTGATGGCGAAGCTTTTACGACCCGGGCGCGCACGCGGCTTCACAATGATCGAAGTGCTCGTTGCGCTGGCGATCATCGCGGTGGCGCTGGCGGCGTCGCTCAGGGCAGTAGGTTCTCTTGCAACCGGCGAGGCCGACCTGCACAACCGCTTGCTCGCCGGATGGAGCGCCGACAACGAACTTGCGCAGTTGCGGCTGACGCATTCGTGGCCGGATATCGGCACGAAGACGTTCGATTGTTCGCAGGGAAATCTCAGATTGACGTGCACCGATCGCGTGACGTCCACGCCGAATCCGATTTTCAGGAAAGTGGAAGTGTTCGTCACATCGCCCGGCCGGCCCGGCAATCTCGCGCAAATGGTCATGGTGGTGGCGAATGAAACCAATCGTTCGCTCTAAGCGGCAGGATCGTGGGGCACGTGGCCCACGTGGCGCGCGTGGCTTTACGCTGATCGAGATGCTGGTCGCAATCGCGATCCTTGCGGTGATCGCGGTGCTGTCGTGGCGCGGTCTCGACCAGATCATGCGCGGTCGCACGACCATCACGAACGCGATGGAAGACGAGCGCGTGGTGCAGCAACTGTTCGACCAGATGCGCATCGATGCGCGCCAGGCTGCAACCGACGACGAAGCCGGACAAGCGGCAGTCGCGATTGGCGGCAATTCCCTGCAGATCGTGCGCGGTGTGTATGGAGCAGGCGCGGCGCCGCGTTTGCAAGTGATCCGTTACCGGCTGAGCAATGGTTTGGTCGTGCGGTTTGCATCGCCGCCGCTTGGAAATATTGGCGAAGTGCGGCGAGCTTTATCGGCGGGAGATGGTGCGGATGGCTGGTCATCGATTCCGTTGATGGCCGGCGTCACGACCTTCGCCACGCGCGCATACGTGCCCAAAACAGGCTGGACGATGAGGATGGCGGACGTGACCTCGCAGATCGTGCAAAACGACAACAACCTGAAAGTGCCGCAACTCGGCAACGCACCCCTGCCGCGTGCCGTGACGGGCATTCAGATTGCGGTCGGCGCGCACAATCTTGCCGCGCCGATCACGCGCGTTTTCCTGATCGGGGAATGACCATGAAACGCGCTTCACGCACCCGGACAACCCGCAAGGAGAAAGGCGTCGCGATCATCAGCGCGCTGCTGGTGGTGGCGTTGTCGGCGATCATCGTGTCCGGGTTGTTGTGGCGGCAGGAAGTGCAGATTCGTCGTATCGAGAACCAGCGGCTGCTTTCCCAGGCGCAATGGATCTCGCGCAGCGCGCTCGACTGGACGCGCCTGATCCTGCGTTCGGAAGCCGATACCGCGCCGACCGTCACGTATCTCGGCGGCGTGTGGGGCGTGCCGATCGCGAAAACGCGCTTGTCCGACTTTCTCGGGCAGATTGGCGAAGTGCGGGCGCAGCAGGGGGCATCGACGTATCTGTCGGGATCGATTGAAGATGCGCAGGCCAAATTCAACCTGCGCAATCTCGTGTCGACGCCGACGCCGGGTTTGCTGACCATCAACGTGGACGAGATCCAGTCGTTTCAGCGCTTGTTGACGCTGCTTGGGCTCAACGGGTCGCTTGCGAAAACCGTGGCGCTGCAGTTGCGCGCCGGGCTGGCGCAGTCGGCGACGCGGTTTCAA
>NZ_JBSIPA010000337.1:0-7453 GCF_053574605.1 Caballeronia sp. M23-90
TCTCGCGGTTGATCGAATTGAAGCGGCTACTGCGGGCATCGCCGATGATTTCGATTGCCGAGGTGCAAGCCCTTGCGCATCTCGGGAAAGGCGAGCTTCGCGCTGCCCGCTACCAGCGTGAAGTCGCACAGGATCGCAAGACCAAAGCCGAAACCGAGCGCATCGCCCTGCACCTCGGCAATCGAAATCATCGGCGATGCCCGCAGTAGCCGCTTCAATTCGATCAACCGCGAGACTTCGCGATGAATCGAAACCGCGTCCGTTCCGGCGCGTTCCCGCCCTGTGCAGAACGTTTCACCGCTTGCGCGAATGCGCAGCACGCGCGCCGTAGGCAAGGTTGCCTCGCTACGCAAGACGGCGATCATGGCGTCGAACATGGGCGCAGTGATTTCGTTGCCGGCGGCGGCATTGTTCAGCGTAAAGGTCAGAATTTCTCCCGATCGATCGATCACGACCGGGTCCGGCAAGCGCGCGTGGTCCAAGCAGCCTCCTGTTGTATAATCGCCTGTATAAGCTGTATACAGCGTATTCATCGAACAACGGAAAGTCAATGGCCTCTGCAACGAAACCCGCTGAAATGGAAATTACCGCTCGTGTGCCCGAGCAGGCGCTCGAAACCATCGGCCGCAAATATCACTCGAAAATGCGCATGGTCGACGCGTCCGGCGACTCGCTCAGCGACGGCGTGGTCGTGCCGGCGTTGCGAGAGGCGATCGTGGAAGGTGTGCTGGCGCCGGGAAGCCGGCTATCGGAGGTGCAGGTCGCGAAGCAATTGAACGTCAGCCGCACGCCGATGCGTGAGGCGTTTGCACAACTCGAACGCGAAGGCCTGGTGACCGTGGTGGCGCGCGTAGGGGCGTTCGTGCGGTCCGTGACACTGCGTGACGTTGCGGAGATTTACACAGTGCGCACGGCGCTCGAATGCCTCGCCGTTCAGCTTTGCGCGGAAAACATCACGACGCTCGGGCGCGCTCAACTGGAAGACGTGATCGGCGAGATGCGTGCGAATGTGGCCGCCAATGATCCCGCGGCGTACGTGGATGCCCTCGACCGCTTCTATTCGATCGTAATGACCCTCGCCGATAACCGCACGCTTCAGGCAACGCACGCGAGCCTCATGGGTCCGGTACGCCGCTTGCGACGGATTGCAATGGCGCGCGGCGGACGGATGCGGGCATCGTTCGAACAGGCCGTGAAGATCAAGGACGCGATCTCCACCGGCGACAAACGCGTGCAGGACCTGATGCGAGAGCAACTGCGTGGCGCATGCGAAGCAGCAACGGCAGTATTGAAGGAAACTGAGGGCTGAACCATTCACCTCACACCCGGGACCAACACGTGACTTCAAGCGCCTCTGCTACACCAGACATGAAGGACTTGTTCAAGTCGATCTGGGATTCCTTGCGTGCAGGCGCCGGCGCCGGACGATCGCCGTTCAGCGTGCTGCAGGCGGCGACTGTAGGCGTCGATGGAAATCCCAAGGTCCGGACCATCGTATTGCGCGATGCAAACGAAGAGCTTGCTCGTCTTTCATTTCACACGGACATCCGTTCCGGGAAAGTCCGCGAACTACGCGCACGCCCGGCCATTTCGATGCACGGGTACGACGCCGAGCGACTCGTGCAGATTCGCGTGGAAGGCATTGCGTCTTTCGTGACCGATGAAGCCGAAAAGCTGGCCGTGTGGAATTCGAGCCGGCCGCGTACGTTGATCTTGTATCGATCACCGGTTGTGTCGGGAAGTGTTATCGATGACCCCGCCCAGGCCGCCGCGCCTGATGCCGCGGACCCCATGCTCGGCTACGAGAACTTCTGCCTTGTGCATGTTTCGGTGCGGCACATCGACTATCTCGATCTGTCGAACGAGCCGCACCACAGAGCGCAGTTTCATGTACGTGACGATGGCGCCTTCCAGGGGCAATGGGTCGCGCCATGAGACTCAAGGCGCTTACGCTCAGGCCGCCTCGCCTGAGTCAAGAATTGCCCATCGCGGTTTTATCGACCCTTTGTTGATCCGCTATGCGACGCGTTTTCCCTCCAGATAGGTCGCACGCGGAATCGGCAGACGATCGGACATAGCGACGCGCACGAAGTCCGCTCGCAAGCCGATGGCGATGGCGCCCCGGTCTGTCAGTCCCGCCGCCTTGGCCGGCGCGGATGACACCGTTCGCATTGCTTGCGGCAGGGACCAGCCGGCTTTATCGACGAGATCGAAGGTCGCGGTCAGCAGGCTCGAAGGCACGTAATCCGATGACAGGATGTCGAGCAATCCCGCCCTTGCCATTTCGAGCGCCGAGACATTGCCCGAATGCGATCCGCCGCGCACGATGTTCGGCGCACCCATGATCGTCGAGATTCCACGCTCGCGCGCTGCCTCTGCCGCCACGAGCGTGGTCGGGAATTCGGCCAGCACGATGCCGTCTTCCGCCGCTTCGAGCACGTGGTCGACCGACGTATCGTCGTGACTTGCGAGCGGCAGGCCACGCGCCTTGCAACGCGCGACAATCTCCGTCCGATGCAGCCGCGCATACCGCTGCTGATCGCGGGTCAGTTCGTCGAGCATGGTGTTCGCGTGCGCATCCGTCCATTTGCCGTGACGCTCCTGGTACTTGCGCCATTGCACGGGGTCGTGCCATTGACGCTGGCCCGGCGTATGGTCCATCACCGAAACGAGCCGAAGCAGAGGATGCGAAACGAGACTATCGAAAACTTCGAGCACATCCGCCGCCGCTATCTCGCAGCGCAAGTGCAGGAAGTGATCGACACGCAACAAGCCCTTTCCCGCAAGGCGTTCTATTGCCCGCGCGTTATTGGTCTGCAACTCCTTGCCGCGCACACCCACGCCCCCACGTGAGCCGATGCCCAATGCATCGAAAACGGTCGTGATGCCGGCGCTCGCCACTTGCGCATCATGCACGACGATCGCGGCATCGGAATTCCACAGCACGCCGGGACGCGGCGCGATGTGTTTTTCGATGTTGTCCGTATGCAGTTCAACGAGGCCGGGCAATAGATAATCGCCGCCCCAGTCTTCGGCGTCGCCGGCTGAAGTCGTGCCGGGCGCAACCTCGGCAATGCGTCCGTCGGCAATGCGTACAACACCTGTGAACTCTTCGTCGCGAGTGACGATTCGCGCGTTCTTGATCAACATGTCTGCAAGGTTTCCGTAGTCGTGGCCGCCTGCCCGGCGGGAGCGTTGAGTTGGATCAGACGAGTCGCGACGCGTTCGCGCGTGTCCTCGTCGTGGAAAATGCCTACGATCGCCGCGCCCCGCTCGCGCGCGTCGACTATGAGATCGGCGACCACCTGCCGGTTCTCTGCATCGAGCGATGCGGTGGGCTCGTCGAGCAGCAAGAGCGGCTGCCCAGCAATCAACCCACGAGCGATGTTGATGCGTTGTTGCTCACCGCCCGAAAACGTGGCCGGTGCGAGCGTCCATAAACGGCGCGCCACGTTCAGGCGCTCCAGCAGGACACCGGCCCGTTCGCGCGCTTCATCTTCATTCAAGCCGCGCGATACGAGCGGCTCGCTCACGAGATCGATGGATGAAACCCGCGGGATTGCGCGCAAAAACTGGCTGACGTAGCCCATGGTCGTGCGGCGCAGGCGGATCACGTCGTGCGGTTCAGCATGGGACAGCGACAGGAACCCGGATGCGCGGCTCTCGTCGCGAATGGTAACCGTGCCGCGTGTCAGCAGATAGTTGCCGTACATGCAGCGCAGCAAGGTGCTCTTGCCGACACCCGAGGGCCCGGACAACACCACGCATTCGCCGCGCTCCACATCGAGCGATACACCGCCCAGCGCTGCAATGCTCACACCGCCCTGCTGATGCAGCGTGAAAGTCTTCTCGACGCCGCGCGCGCGCAGCATCAACGTCTTGCTTTCGGCGAAGGCGGCGTCGTCCGCGAGTTCTTTGAAGCGATTGGCGTTCATTCTAGGCTCTCAGACGGGCAGCACGGACGCTACCAGCGTCTGTGTATAGGGATGTTGAGGATCGTCGAGGACCTGATCGGTCAGCCCGCTTTCCACCACGCGGCCATCCTTCATCACCATCAACCGGTGCGCAAGCAGGCGCGCCACGCCGATATCGTGCGTCACGATCAGCGCTGCAAGATGCAGCTTGCCGGTCAACGTGCGAAGCAGGTCAAGCAATCGCGCCTGCACGGATACATCGAGCCCCGCCGTCGGTTCATCCATGAAAACGAGGCGCGGTTTCGTCACCAGGTTGCGCGCGATCTGCAGCCGCTGCTGCATGCCGCCTGAAAACGCCGACGGCAACTCGTCGATACGCGCGGCATCGAGCTCGACCTGGCTCATCCAGTCGGACGCTGTCTCGCGAAGCTTGCCGTAATGACGGGCGCCGTTCGCCATCAGGGGCTCGCCAATGTTCGCTCCCGCCGATACACCGTGACGCAAGCCATCGCGTGCATTCTGATGCACGAAACCCCAGTCCGTACGAGCGAGCATCCGGCGGCGCGGCATGGGCAGCGCAAGCAGGTCGAGTACTTCGTGCCCGGCCGTGCGATACGTCAATGCGCCATCGTCCGCAGGGGTGCGCAAGGCCAGCGCGTTCAGCAAGGTCGATTTCCCCGAGCCCGATTCACCGACAATACACAGAACTTCGCCCGGATAGATGTCTATATCCACGTCGGCACAACCGCCGCGTCCGTTATAACGCCTGGTGAGTCCGCGTGCGCTGAGCAGCGGAGCTACGGATGAACCGTTCATGCATCCCCCTGTTCATTCGCAGCACGATGTTCCTGGCAATAGTCGCTGTCGGAACACACGAACATGCGTTTGCCCTCGTCGTCGACAATCATCTCGTCCAGGAAACTTTCATGCGATCCACACAGCGCGCATTCGTGTTCCCAGTGCTGGATGCTGAACGGATGATCCTCGAAATCGAGGCTCTTGACCTTCGTATAAGGTGGAATGGCGTAAATGCGCCGTTCGCGGCCCGCTCCGAAAAGCTGCAACGCGGGGTTCATGTGCATCTTGGGGTTGTCGAACTTCGGGATTGGCGAAGGCGACGAAAGATAGCGGTCGTTCACAAGGACCGGGTAATCGTAGGTCGTTGCAATGCTGCCATGCTGCACGATGTCCTCGTAGTACTTCACGTTGATCAGGCCATAGTCGGCGAGCGAATGAAGCTTGCGGCACTCGGTCACGCGCGGTTCCAGCCGGTAAAGCGGCTCGGGCATCGGCACCTGGTACACGAGGATCTGCTTGTCCGTCAGCGGCGTTTCCGGAATCCGGTGACGCGTCTGAATGATCGATGCATCCACGGTTCGCGTGGTCGTTGCAATGCCGGCCGTGCGCGCGAAAAAGCGCCGGATGTTGACGGCATTGGTCGTTTCATCCGAACCCTGGTCGATGACCTTCAGCGTATCGCTGCGCCCGATGATGGCGGACGTAACCTGCAATCCGCCCGTTCCCCAGCCATAAGGCAACGGCATTTCGCGCGATGCGAACGGAACCTGGTGTCCGGGGATGGCAACGGCCTTCAGCAACGCACGACGGATCATGCGCTTGGTTTGTTCGTCGAGATAGGCGAAGTTGTAGCCTTCTGCAATGCCAGTTTCCTGCGTACGCGCGTTCATGCTGCGTTCTCCTGCTGTTCTTTTTCCAGACCCGCGCGCAGTCGCCGCAGCAACTCGAGCTCCGACTGGAAGTCCACATAGTGCGGCAATTTCAGATGCTGAACGAAGCCCGATGCTTCCACGTTGTCGCTGTGGGAGAGCACGAACTCGGCGTCCTGCGTCGGCGATGCGACCGTCTCGCCCAGATCAGGCGCGCGCAGTGAACGGTCGACGAGCGCCATTGCCATCGCCTTGCGTTCCGAATGGCCGAACGCGAGTCCATAGCCTTGCGTGAACGTCGGCGGCACGTCACCACTGCCGGCAAACTGGTTGATCATCTGGCATTCCGTGACCTCCATATCCCCGATTTCAATGGAGAAGCCGAGCTCTTCAATATCCATTTCCACCGCAACTTCGCCGTTGCGGATCTCGCCTGCGAAAGGATGCGTGTGCGAATAACCGCGCTGTGTCGCGTAGCCCATCGCGAGCAGGAACCCTTCATCAGCACGCGCGAGATTCTGCAGGCGAACCGTACGATCGACCGGAAACGTCAGCGGTTCGCGCGTAATATCGCCGGGTTCGGACGCATCCGCGTGCGCCCTTTCCTGCTCGATCAAGCCCTCCTTGTCGAGCAAGGCAAGCACGCGCGGCATGGGATCCTCCTTCACCGAGGGCGGCGCGATCTTCTTGCCGGCATCGGATGCGGCGCCTTCCGCAAGCAGTTTGAAATCAAGCAGCCGCTGGGTGTAATCGTAGGTGCCCCCCAGCATCTGTCCGCCGGGAATGTCCTTGAAGGCAGCGGAGATTCGCCGCTCGACGCACATCTCTTCTGTATCGACAGGAAGCGTATAGCCGAAACGCGGCAACGTGGTGCGGTAAGCCCGCAGCAGGAATATCGCCTCGACCAGATCGCCCGCCGCCTGCTTGATTGCGAGCGCGGCGAGTTCTTCGTCGTAGACAGAACCCTCGGTCATCACGCGTGCGACGGCCAGCCGAAGCTGCTCGCGAATCTGGCCTACGCTGAGTTCTGCCAGCGCCTGATTGCCGCGGCGTTTTTCTGCGAGCAGGTCCCATGAACGTTCGATCGCGCGTTCGCCGCCTTTGACTGCAACGTACATCAGTCCACCTCCACGCGTGTTGTGCGGGGCAATCCGATCACCGAACCGCCACGAACGAAATAACAATCGACGCCGCACGGAAAGTCGCTCGCAAGTTGCGCGCGCTCGTGCCAGAACGAGGCAGGCACGCCTTCCACACAAACCGTTTCCGACTCGCGGATTCCGGGACCGCGCCACGTCACAGGTGCGCCGCTTGTCAGCGACTCCACGCGGATGAACAGCATCGCGGCCGTTTCCGGCGTCTCGGGTTCGCCAAGCGAAAACTCTTCAAGCGACGGCATGGAGTGTGCGTCGTCGAGATAGGCAAACACGGCTTCCGAACAATCGTCCGTCACCGGCGCGCCGGTGTGAAAGCGCAGGGCGTCGCTCAATGCTCGATGTGGATGCTGCAGCAGCACGGGCGTCGAATAATCCGCGAGCGCGAGCAACGCAGCGTAGGCGGCAACCGGCACGTACGCCTCTTGCTCGTTCGCAAGAGCCGGCACGACCGTGTCTATGGATACGATCTTGCCTGGCCGGGACAATGCATCCAGCAGCGAGCGGAACACGCCCTGCGAGTCATGGATGGTATCGGTTAAACCAGGCGTGAGCGTGGCGAGGTCGATGCTTCCCGCACTCGCCCCCCGAGCACCCGCAGATGGGTTGTTACGTTGCATCAGTCACCTCTCACCATCGTGAAGAATTCAACTTTCGTGGCCGCCGCGCGCGCCTGCTTTTGCTGGCGGCGCGCATCGCTGCAAACCGCCAGCAAAAA
>NZ_JBSIPA010000338.1:0-7414 GCF_053574605.1 Caballeronia sp. M23-90
GACGGTCGACGACTACGACGCGCTGCTTCCCTGGAAGCTGCCGGCCCACCTACGCTGATCCGCGTTCCTACCACACGTCACGCGCTCCGACACCTGAATTGAGGGGCGTCGCTGATGGACCGCATACAGTAATTGAGTTTGCCATTGCTAATGTTTTTCGCGACGCGGACCTGGTTGCATATCGATGCTTGCACACTGCTGGAAGCGCACCGGCGCTTGTTGCATCTGGTGTTTACCACCGACCTTGAGTTCAAATCGTCTGACACTTCTGCATCCTGCGCGTTTTCCTATTAAAACCCCTTGGGTCTGGCAGGAACGCCGGGCTTTTTTTATTTGGGCGCGACACGGTGCCATGCACGTCGGGCAAAAACGTTCGATGTTTTGGCTCTTTTGAAAACTGAGTGGGTAACGCGGCTCAGCGGGCATGCGCGTTGAACGCGGCGAAGTTAAGTTTTCCGGCAATGAGGAACAAGACCGTACGCATGGTTTCAAAGCGTGCATATCCACGAGCCTTGCGCTTTGCTGCCTGAAACAGGCCGTTGATGGCCTCGATGAAACCGTTGGTCTGACGGGTCTGGGTCCAGGCAACGATTCCATCGAAATGTCTGCGAACCAAACGCACGACATCCTTCATGGGCTCGACCTTGGAGCGCATGACGTTGGTACACCACTGATGCAGCATCTCGGAGACGACGTTGATTTGTTTGCGCTCGAGAATGTCGCGTAATTGTTCTCGGTAAAGCCAGGCTCGCGCGGTGCGATTGGTCGTGTACTGACTGACCAACGCCTCAAGGTCGGTGAGTTGCGCAAGGTTCAGTTTGTCGGCGTCCTTGAGCAACGTCCAACGCATGCCTTTAAGCTGAGGGTCGAGTTTCTGCTGCTGCCGACGTACTGCGTCGAGCGCCTTGGACGCGTGGGCGACGACGTGGAACTTGTCAAAGGTAACTCGCGCTTCGGGGAGATGTTCATTGACGCCCTTGACGAAAGCCGGCGACATGTCGATGCTGACCGAGCTCACTTGCTCGGGCGAGCCGCCGTGTTCGCTTAGGTAGGTGGCCAAGCGCTCTATCGTGCTGGCATCTTTGCCTGTGGTGACGAACACGACCCGCCGCGCCTGCATGTCGGCGACCAGCGTCAGATACTCATGACCGCGACGGTACGAGGTTTCGTCAATCGCCACCGCCGTCACACCCGACAGGTCGGCCGCCGCGAGCGCCAACTCCACATAACCGCGAACAGATGGCATGTACTCGATGCCACGACAGATTGACCGCGCGTGCAACGGCGGCGAACGGCATCTGCTGCGCGAGCATCAACACGAGCGCCTCGAACAATAATGTAAAGCCGCTGAGCTGGCCCACCCAACCTGGCTCAACCAAACGCACTGAACCATCGGGCAGGCGCACCCTGGGCACTCGCACTTCGAGGAAGCACTCGTGCTGGAAGAAATTCAGATGCCGCAGGCGCTTGATTTGCGTGTCATGCACGGGATGCTCGCCGGCAACTCCTGCATAGCCGAATCGGCTGCCTGCAACGAAGTCAACAGCGATGTTGAGCTGCCGCTGAGCAGCATCGAAGTCAACACTTCGGACATACCAAGGAGCCGTAATACCGAGGGCGGATTCGAATAATTGATTCGTCATAGCAGATTGGCTTTACATGGGTGAATCCCGCATTCTGCCGCAATCACCCATGACTCATCTTACTGGATGAGCGCGCCTCAAGGGTTCGCTGCGCCGGGCTCACGCCCGCCCTTGACCCGCCAAATCCACCCACTCCAAATTTAAAAGAGGCGATGTTTTTTAGCGCATAATCTTAGGACTTGTCCTCAATGACATATCCCATTCCACGCACTGTGTGAAGCAGTTTCCGGTCGAACGGTGAATCTATTTTCGCACGCAATCGTCGTACTGCAACGTCGACTACATTTGTGTCACTGTCGAAATTAATGTCCCATATTTGCGACGTGATAAATGTGCGTGTTAGTACTTCGCCTTGGCGCTCTGCCAACAATTGCAGTAAAGCAAACTCCTGCGCCGTGAGTTCGATGCGAACGTTGCCCCGGCGCACGCGCCTCTTGACTAACTCGATCTCTAAATCAGCGACGAACAAGAAGTCACGTGTAGTGCGCGGGGCGCGCCGCAGCAGTGACCGGATTCGCGCCAGAAACTCCGCGTAAGCGAAAGGCTTCGCTAAATAGTCGTCGGCCCCGAGCTCGAACCCCTTTACCTTGCTGTCTACGCCGTCTTGAGAGGTCAGCAACAAAACGGGAGTCTGTTTTTGTTCTCTAAGCCTTCGAAGAACCTCGAAGCCGTCAATTTCAGGAAGCATCACGTCTAGTACGATTAGGTCAAAATCCTCATGGAGCGCTAAAAAAAGGCCATGACGGCCATTGCCGGATGTGTCAACCGTGAAGCTTGCTTCAGTGAGTCCTTTGTGAAGATAAGAACTCATTTTCTGCTCGTCTTCGATGATTAGGATGCGCATTGGCGGATACTCGGGTTCTTCTTTATGGGTCACTTAAAGGGCGCAGATTACAGGGCGGGCGGTTCATGAAAATGTCCTCAAGATGACGTGACAGGCGTGCTAGTGTTCAAATCCGAACGCAAGTGCGGGCGGATATCAGTCGAGCGAAGACGCGCAAAGTTCGCGATCAACGCTTGACAGACAGGTAGTCATCACCGAGACGGGCAGCTAGGCAGGCGGACATGCATGTTCTGGCACGGGTAATCAGGCTTTATTCGAAGGCTCGTGCTGGTTTTGCTAACGCCGTCCGGTGCGCGTTTATCCGTGTTCCACATTGACCCACACGCAGCGAGAGACATGCTCGTCATTATTACTGCGACCGTTAAGATTGGTCTGCCACAATTCGTTTTCATGTTGTCGAACGTCTCATCCTCATTTCACTGCTGTTACCAGTGTGTGCCGACACTCCGCTAACACGGGACTCACGACCTACTCAACTTGGAACGCCGTGGCAAGTTGGGTTCATTTTTCGCGCGCAACTCTTTGCCGAACCGTGTAGCGCTCCTTGTTTAATTCGATAAGGCGGTCGCTCGGCGGATAGTCGCTTCGGCTCGTTGGTACTAACCCGTCACGTTCGGCCTGAATCAGTTCCTGGATGACTTGCTCACGAGTTTTCCCAACCGGAGCCGCCTCGCCCGTCTGTGCTTGCCAACCTGAAACGTCTTGCCGGGATGCGGCGCTGCTAGGAACGGTATCAGCCTGCTGCTGTGGGAAGTTGTGGAGAGAGTCAGCTAAAGCGACGGTCGAGGTTGCGGTAATGCAAAAGGCGATTGCCCAGTGGTGCGGTTTCATCAGAGCCCCGTGGTAAATGCTCCGTCGGAGGTCGACGTGCAATACGCTTATTTTGGCCAATAGCGTCTGAACGGGCCGTGACGCGAAGATGACCATTCAGTCACGCGACGTCCAGACACTTAAGTGTTAAAGGATTTTTTAAGGCGTTTCGCCGGTCAATCTAATCCGGCAGGAGCGCGCCGATATATGCGGCGGCGAGCAATCCCGATCCATAACATCTAGGCGAAGTTCGAGGTCTTCAGAGAGAGGTTCGGCGAGCCGCGATTGCGCCCACAAGGGGCTGTCCCGAGCCACTGCAAGCCCTATACATAAACAATCGGCAAGTCTGGCTCTGTGAATGTCTGCGGCTTACAGCCTTGTTGCAATAGCCTCGATAGGTTTCATGCCACTTCCGAAACGCACGATGTTTTTGCGATGTTCTTTGAGCGCGCTGTATCGAATGTATTTAATGCCCAACTCTGCTACCCGTGAAAAAGCAGGTCGGGCTAGTTGGCTGCGCACGTCAGCTTCGCGGCTGTCCGGCGCGACGAGGTACAGATGACGATGAATGGTGTCCGCCGACCCCAGCGCGAGGTCTAAAAGCCGGACAATTCCTGAGTAGATGGATGTCGAGTGTTCCACCTCAAACGCAGCGACGACCGAGCCATCGTCGCTCAGCCAAATAATGTCAATCAACGGTACCGTCTCTCCGCCCACGATCGAGAGCGAAGGGGGCAATTGCGCGACGCATCCGTCGGATAGCTTCCCTTCAGCGTATGGTCGGGACCTGTCGTTGGTCGCGATCCAGACCTTATACCCGAGCGAATGTCCGAGGTCGCGCAACCATCCTTGAATCTCTGTATGCGATGCATCCTCTTGCCTGGTTGCTTCCAGTTGCTTCGCCTGGCTCGCGGACTGCTCGCGCACCGCGTGGAGATCTTTGCGCCACGCGTCGTGCGAAGCCGCGTCGTTAGCGGCTGGCGGAAGCGGATATCGTCCACTTCCAACGTCGAACAGAAATCCCGCGGCCGCGCCAAGGTCGTTTGATAGTTGTGCCCGGTAGGCCGCGTTGAATGCGAGGATGCTTTGGCGCATCGTGAGATAGTGGTCCCACCGGCCGAGCTTGACGTTGGAGCGAGTTATGGCGTTGAAGCCCTTGACGATGGCCGTATTGAATGGACTTACGAGCGTCGGGTGTATGAAATAAAGGAGGTTGGCCACCGCCGGCCCGAGACCTTAGATGGTGTGGGAATCGAGAACTCTGATTGCGGCAAGGACCTCTTCTGCTTCGTTGCAACAGTCGCAGGTGTCGAGCAATCGACCGAACACCCGCTGATTTGCTGGGCTCTCGTAGATATCGGGAATCCGGAGCTTGGGCTTCCACAGAAAAGCGTGGTCAGCGCCCTTGAAAATTTGGCGCTGCTCTGCAATCGAGTGGACGACTGTCTCGAGCGAGGAACCTCGATAGGTATTCCCGAACGTGCCCGACTCAATCTCTTTGACGACCTGCCGGAGGCCCTGCCTGATGGACCGAAAGTTCTTAAGCCGCTCCGGCCAGAGAAACCAGGTCTGGAACGTGGCGGCAGGGTCAGCCTTCCAGTGTCGAATCATGGTGGAAATTTCGTCCATTTTTCGTGACCTTTTTAGGTGGTCGCGAGTCTACCATTGCGCCGTCACTCGGCCGCGGGGAGCCACGGTCACAGCGTCGGCGGCGGTTGCCACGAAGTAGTGGCCGCAACGGCGCTGAGGCAGGCACTCAGAACGTGCCGCAGTCAGTTCTCCCGACCGCGACCCAGCGCATCGCGTCGTATTCTCGTGAACGAAAAAATGACGAATGGCGGAAGGCATGTTGGCCTTCAAGTCGCGACAGGAGCTAGAAGACCAGACGGTGACGAACATGCAATGTCCACGCCATCTGGGACGCCCGACATCGCTGTTTTGCGTTCTCTGTGCCTTGTCGTAAGTCAAGGAACCAAGCGCAAAAGGCATGTCGTCACCGCGCCTTTCACTTTTGCCACTGCCGCAAACCCAGCCCAGCTACGTACCTACAGTCGCCGCAGAATTGTCTTGATCTTCACATCACCGGAAGGTTCAAAATGGCTCTGTGTCCGACGGGGGAGTTCCATCATGAATATTAGCGAAGTGGCAAAAGCGTCGGGAGTGTCCGCGGAAATGGTGAGGCAATACGAAGAGTCGGGGCTTATCCGCCTGGCGACCCGGTCTGGGTCGAACTACCGTACCCACTCCCAGAACGATGTCGAAGTCCTCCGCTTCGTCAAACACGCGCGCACGCTCGGCTTCCCGATGAAGCAAATCGCCATGGCTCGCGCGATGGGATGACCGCAGTCGCCCAAGCAGCGAGGTGGAGGAGCTTGCAAGTCAACACCATGCCGAACTGAGCGCGCGCATCGCGGAGATTACCGAAATGCGCGACACATTGGAGCACCGAGCTCGACATTGCTGCGGAGACTATCGGCCGGAAGGCCCAGTTCTCGAAGGTTTGGCGGCGTCCCGGCATTAGCAAGGCGTGCCGCGATGGCGCATCGAAAAAGTCTTGACCTTCCTGCCATGGGAATGTTGATACTAGATTTATCAAACATAACCTGACGGAGAGAAAGCATGGAATTTCAAGTCAACGATATGAGCTGCGGTGGCTGCGCACGAAGCATCACCAACGCAGTGAAGCAGGTCGACGCCTCAGCCACCGTAGACGTCGATATCGCTCAGAAAACGGTGAAGGTGACTTCGTCCGTTTTGCCTGAGAATGTGCTCAACGCAATTACGGAAGCTGGTTACAACCCAGTCTTGAAAAGCTGATTACGCCCGGGTCGCCTCTGACCCGGGCTTTTTTCGAGGTGTTGGCAATGGAAGTGACCCTGGAAAAAGCGAAAAAGCCGACGACAAACAGGCATCGAAGGAATGGTCAATTCCCATCGAGGGAATGACGTGTGTCTCGTGGTCGCTCGCGTCGAGAAGGCCCTGAATAAAGTGCCAGATGTCACGCATGCAACTGTCAATCTGGCGACCGAGCGTGCCAGTATTACGGCCGGGGCTGCAGTGGCGCAGAACGCCATTGTCGATGCGGTAAAACGCGCCGGCTATGAAGTGGCTTCGAATCCGACCACGTTGGACATCAAGGGAATGACATGCGCTTCATGCGTCTCTCGCGTAGAGAAAGCGATATTGCGGCTGCCTGGGGTATCAACTGCCGTCGTGAATCTAGCCACTGAAACCGCGACGGCGACGAGCACCGGCGTGAGCGATAACGCAATAATCGCTGCGGTGACCAAGGCAGAATACGAAGCTGCACAGCATGTTGCCAGTAGTACCAAGCCCGCACCGTCTCATTTTGATGCCGACATGCTTGCTGTCATGGCGTCCGCTGTCTTAACCGTCCCCTCGTCATACCAATGCTCCCGACGCTGTTCGGCGCTCACCCGATGCTTCCGGCGTCGGCCCACGCTGGAAACATGAATTTGCTCGTGGCTCTTGGAACCACTGCAGCTTACGGTCTCAGCGTGTATGAGCTCATCGCCCATCCGGGCAAATGAATCATCTCTGCTTTGGCCAGCACGGCATTGTAGGCAGCCTTATAAAATCTGGCGCCAAAAACGAACTGCACAACGCTCGCTAGTGCCAGCGGCCGACGTTGGTATCGCAATGTCGACTGGAACCGATGTCGCAATGGCGGCAGCGGGGGTCACTCTTATGCGCGGGCCCGGCACTTATCGCAGACGCTATCGATCTCGCGCAGGACGGACAACAAGATTCGACGAACCTGTTCTGGGCCTTCGTCTGCAACTTGATTGGCGTGCCGTTAGCAGCGTTCGGCCTGTTAAATCCAATCGTAGCGGGAGCAGCAATGGCATTCAGCAGTGTGAGGTCGGTCGGAATCCATGGACGCCAACGGGTTAAGCAGCGGTTTTACTCAAATGGAATCGCTGCGCGAAAGCGGCCGGCGACAGATAGTCCAGACGCTCCTGTGTGCGTTGCCGGTTATAAAAGATCTCGATGTATTCCGTGATTTCTCTGCTGGCCTGATCGCGGGTCGCGAACTTGCGATGATAGACGAGTTCATTCTTCAGTGAGCCCCAGAATGATTCGATGGGTGCGTTGT
>NZ_JBSIPA010000339.1:0-7410 GCF_053574605.1 Caballeronia sp. M23-90
TGCCGCCGCGGCTTGCCCAATATGGGATGCTTGCCGTAAATATCGTTTCACCCCTACAGTTCTACGTTGTTGCACTCCCTCTCGGCGCGAAACCGGAAATCTCAGCGCTCAGGAGAAGTATCGATGCGGCGAGAAACGCGCCAGATGCACGTACGCCCGCAAATTTGAAATGGGTGTTGAAAATCACGCTTTAGCTGTCCGTCTCAAAATAAACCGGACCCTACCTTAACATTTTGAGACGGCGGCGGAGATTGTGCAGGGTTTTGACGCGGTCCTGAGGCGAGCGGTGCCGAAAAAACAAGGGCCGCTCCGGTTGATGACCCGGAACGGCCCTGACGGTCAGACCCGCACGACGGCGGGCTGGCTCAAGCGATCTTCAGCGGATGCTCGCTTAGATAAACCCGCAGCGCGTTGTTCATGCGCGTCTGCCAGCCATCGCCCGTTGCGCGAAACGCTGCGATCACATCCGCGTCGTAACGGACGCTGACCTGCTCCTTCGGATGCTCTTTTGGCGGCCGCCCCATGCGGCGTTCTGCCATGTATTCGGGAAACGGGCGCAGCGCCTTGAATTCCTCGGCCGACAATTCATACGTGTCGGGATCGGCGGCGATACCGCGGTTGATTGCAGCCTCTTCTTCCGGCGTATTCCGGATCAATTTAACTTTGCTCATGGTCCTTGATCTCCCTGTTGTTCGCCCGGCGAAGGCTGATGACTCGAATGGCGCCGTCGCGCGGCGTGAATACCACGCAGTGAAGACGGCTCTCCAGCGGCCCGTACCCGACAAGCCGCTCTTCGCGATAGTCCCGCCTCGTATCCGCTTGAATACGCAGAGCATTCCAGTCGAGGCCCCCGGCGTCGGCTAGCGACAATCCATGCTTGCGCTGATTCGACGCGTCCTTTTCCAAATCAAACATCACGTACTGTTTCATTTATTGTAGATGCAAAAAGTCTGAAAGACAAGGTTGTTGCCGATGCGTGCGCCGCGCGATGGCAAAAAAAAACCGTTCCACGATGTGCGGAACGGTTCTCTATAACTTGCAGGCCAACTGTACCCGGTCGATGCTTTTGCCTGTCAAGCCCCTTCTTCCAGTACCAGCAGATTCTCGTGCGAAAAGCCCAGCGCCACGGGTTGTCCCCGTTCGGGCAAGCGTCGATTCGGGTCGTTGAAGACATCGAGTGAAATCACGGACTGGTCCACGCGCGTCCTGATGCGCACCACCGCGCCGAGGAAGTTCACCTCTTCCACGGTGGCCGCAAGCGTGTTGCGCCCGTTTGCCGGCGCTTCGAGCACGATGGCTTCGGGGCGCACCGCAAGCATGCGCTGCTTGCCGGTATCGCTGGAACTCAATGCATGCGAGGTCCGCAATTCCTGTCCGCCGACCACGATCCGGCCGCTCGCCGGGTCGACTACCTGCCCCGACAGCAGATTCAGCGTGCCGACAAACGACGCCACGAAGCGCGTGCGCGGAAAGTTATAGATCTCCGATGGCGTGCCGATCTGCTCGACCCGTCCTTCGTTCATGACGACGATCCGGTCCGATATCGACAGTGCCTCTTCCTGATCGTGCGTGACGAATATCGATGTAATGCCAAGCTCGCGCTGCAGGCTGCGAATATCCTCACGCAATGAGACGCGGATCTTGGCGTCGAGCGCGGAAAGCGGTTCGTCGAGCAACAGCACTTGCGGCTTGTTTGCGAGCGCCCGGGCAAGCGCCACGCGTTGCTGCTGGCCACCCGACAACTGCCACGGATATCGGTCCGCCAGCTTCGGCAACTTGATGAGCGCGAGCATCTCCTCCACGCGCGACTTGATCTCGGCTTGCGGGCGGCGCAAGACCTTCAGCCCGAACCCTATGTTGTCTGCCACCGTCATGTTCGGAAACAGCGCGTACGACTGGAACACCATGCCGACCTTGCGTTGCCGCGTGCGCAGGTAAGTGACGTCGCGGCCGCCGAGCTTGATCGTGCCTCGTGTCGGTGTTTCGAAGCCTGCGATCATGCGCAGCACCGTGGTCTTGCCGCAGCCCGACGGGCCAAGAAACGTGATGAACTCACCGCGCTCGATCTGCATGTCGAACTGATGCAGCACCGTGTTCGTGCCGAACGTCTTGCTGAGGTTTTCGATCTCGAGAAGTGCCATGACAAACCGACCTTTTAAGTTTTTTGTCCGGCGATGGAACGCGCCGAGCCGAAGACCTGGATAAGCCCCATCGAGGCCCACGTAATGGCAAACGCGATGATTGCAAGCGCGGATGGTTCATACGCGCGATTGGCGCCGATCAATTGCAGATAAGGACCGAACGCCGGACGATTCAGCAGGCTCGCGAGCGTGAACTCGCCGATGACCACCGCGAACGTCAGGAACGCGCCCGACAAGATTCCCGAGCGCACGTTCGGGAAGATGATCTTGAAGAGGATGGTGGGCCAGGTCGCACCAAGACATTCGGCGGCTTCGGTGAGAGAGCGGACATCGACGGCGCGCAGGCCAGCGTCGACGGAGCGGTACATGTAGGGCAAACACAGCGTGACGTATCCGCAAATCAGCAGGAAATCGGTTGCACGTTCGTTGCCGGTGAGCGGCAAGAAAGAACTGCTGTTGTAGACATGCAGGTAACCAAACACGATCACGATGGCCGGGATCACCAGCGGCAACAAGGTGATGAACTCGATCAGCGGACGCAGCTTCGGCAAGCGCAACTGGACCCAGTAAGCGGTCGGAACCACGAGCAGCACGCCGAGCACGATCGCAAATACGCCCATCAGGATGGAGTATCCGAACGATGCCTGGAAATGCGGGTCGGTAAGCACGACGCGGTAGGCGTCGAAGCTGTATTCGTTGCGCCGCATCTTCAGGCTGAACTCGATGGTCGCCAGCAGCGGCAGCAGGAAATACGCCGCGCCGATAACCATCGCGATCCACGCGCCCGCCCGGGTCTGCGCACGTACCTTGTTGTCGGGCGTGAGAGTGACTGTGGCGGCGGTGCTCATCGACGACCCCTTTCAGCGCGCGAGCGCAGCCAGATATACCCGCCGTTGGACAAGCCGGTGACCAGCACCATGCCGAGCGCAAGTGCGTAACCGAGGTTCTCGTTGTGCAGCACGTCGCCGCGAATCTGCGCATACAGCACGATCGGCACGATATTGAGCGAGCTTCCGGTCAACGCATAAGCGGTTGCGACCGCGCCGAACGCATTGGCGAACAACAGCAGCGTGGCGCCCAGCACGCTCGGCCAGAGCACGGGCAACGCCACGTACATCCAGTAATGGTAAGCACTGCCGCCAAGACAATCGCACGCCTCGCGCCATTCGCGCTTGAGGCCATCGAGTGCGGGGGTGATGATCAGAACCATCAGGGGAATCTGGAAATACAGATAGGTCAGCGTCAGGCCGGTGAAACTCAGGATGCTGAAGCCCGTGGAATAAAGGTTGATGCCCACGTACTTTTTCAGCAGCACCGTAACCAGTCCAACGCGTCCCAACGTGCAGATGAATGCAAACGCGAGCGGCACGCCCGCGAAGTTCGACGCCACGCCGGAGAACGTCATCAACGTGGGACGAATCCATACGGGCAACTTACCCTGCACCGCAGCCCATGCAAGCAGGAGCCCGAGAAAACCGCCACCCAACGCCGACGCCGCGCTGACCTTGAAGCTGATCCAGTAGGCGTCGAGTACGCTGGGTTGCAGCAGCTCGCGGAAGTTGGCGAGCGTGAAATGCCCCTGCGCGTCCTGGAACGCGCCGACCATCAGCCACGCAGTGGGCAGCAGCAGGAACAAGACTGCGAATGCGAAAAACGGCAGGACGCCAAGATAGTTCCACGCCGGCGACACACGTCGCGCCGCTTTCATGCCGGGACCCAGCGAGGGGTCCTCATGCACGGACATGGGCGCGGCGATCTTCGATGAAGTGCTCATGATGTCGCTCTGAACTGACAGGCCGCGCCGGGAAGACCATCCAAAGCGCGAACCGGAAGGACGGCCGGAACTCAGGTTGAACCCGAGGTCCAGAAGCGCCCGTGCATTGCATTACTTCACGTTGGCGCCGACCACCTGGTCCCACTGCTTCGTGATGAGCGCTTTCGAAGCATTCTGCTCGTCGAGCGTCGGAAACACGACGTTTTTGTAAGCCGATGGCGGCGGCAGCTTGGCAAGCAGCGCAGCCGGAATCTTCTTGTTGGCTTCGAGATCCTTGAAGCGGATTGGGTGGCAATAACCGGTGAGCCAGCCAAGCTGACCTTCATCGGAATAAAGGTATTCCATCCACAGCTTCGCTGCGTTCGGATGCGGTGCGTAGGCGCTGATCCCTTGCACATACACGCCCGCGACCACGCCTGTCTTCGGGACGACAACCGCGACCTTCGGATTGCCCTTCAAGGTATCGCGATCCGCCAGGGCGTTGTAGTCCCAGCGCACGATGATCGGCGTCGTGCCCTGCGCCAGCGACGCTGCCTTGCCGATCACCGGCACGAAGTTGCCGTTCTTGTTCATGCTGCCGAAGTAGCTCAAGCCTGCGGCGCCGGCCTTCGATGCATCGCCTTTCGCTTGCGACAATCCCGCTGCGTAGACGGCCTGGATGGCCTGGTTCGCCGAACGAGGATCGCCCGCGAGTGCAACGGCATTCTTGTAGTCCGACTTGAGCAGGTCCGGCCAGTCGGCGGGAACCTTGTCCATCATGTCGGTATTCACTTCAAACGAGAGTACGCCGTAATAGTCGCCGTACCAGTAGCCGTCCTTCTCCTTGGCCGAATCAGGAATCGATGCCCAGGTCGACACCTTGTAAGGCTGCAGCAAGCCGGCGGCTTGCGCGGTCGGTCCAAACGACAGACCCACGTCGATCACGTCGGGCGCTTGCGGCCCCGTGTTGCCCTTGTTCGCCTTGATGGCTTCGACTTCATCGCCTGAACCCGCATCGGGATTCAGCTCGTTGACCTGGATGCCGTACTTCGCCTTGAAGCCCGCGATCACCGCGCCATAACCGCACCAGTCGTGCGGCAACGCGATCGTCGTCAACTGCCCTTCTTTCTTCGCTGCCTCGATCAACGCCGCCGGCGGCGCCGCCACGGCATGGCCCGCGAGCGCGGTGAGCGTGGCGATGGCCGCCGTGATGGAGGCCTTGGCCGATGTCCTGCGAAAGGTCGAAGTCACTCGCAACCCGTCTTGATTCATGGTGTTTCCATCCTCTGCCTGACGTGCTTCGTTTTTGGAATGTTGCTGCAGCGTACCTGCTGCCTGAATCCGAAACTTGTTTGAATGCGCACACATTTGGCGCGCACGCGACTCTGGCGGCCAAATATTTAAGAACTATGACGACGGCTAAAAA
This sequence comes from Caballeronia sp. M23-90, assembly GCF_053574605.1. Classification (NCBI taxonomy): domain Bacteria; kingdom Pseudomonadati; phylum Pseudomonadota; class Betaproteobacteria; order Burkholderiales; family Burkholderiaceae; genus Caballeronia; species Caballeronia sp. M23-90. Next base: position 5,321 of record NZ_JBSIPA010000339.1, read on the forward strand.
GACAGTGATTCGAGACTGATTTCAGCACCGCAGGAAAACGCCTGGAGCGATCTGCAAGTGTGACGAAGAGACTAAGTTCAAATACCCAAATTCGCAAGTATCCAAAAAAATGCAACCTGAAAGTCATCGGTTCTTGTTAATCTTTCGGTTGGAGAGATGGGGGAAACCTTCTAGAAACAGCTCATTAATATTGGCGACATGCGGATGACACACGTTTTGTGGTCGCATGCCAGGGCACACGGCAATGTGCCCGACTTCAACGCTCAAGGAACGCCGCATGTGGCAGGAAGATCGTCATCAGAGAATTCGAGCGCTGCTTGCAACGCTCGAGCGCGTATCGACCGAGCGCATCATGGCCGAGCTCGGCGTGTCGCGCGAGACGGTCCGGCGCGACCTGGTGGATCTGGAAGCACTGGGTGAATTGAGGCGCGTGCACGGCGGCGTCACGCGGCCTGCTGACGAAGCGCCCATTGCCGAGCGCAGCCACACGCACGTCAAATCCAAGAACGCGATTGCGCGCGCGGCTACGGCGCTGGTCAGCAGCGGTCAGACGCTGTTCATAGATGCCGGCACGACTACCGCAATCCTTGCGGAAGAACTCGCAAAACTCGCCAACCTGACCATCATCACGAACTCTATCGACGTCGCGCAGAAGATGCGTTCGACCAGCGAAAAGACCGAGACGAGCAACGAGATCATCCTGCTCGGCGGCTCCCTCAGCGACCGTGCGTTCGCGACAGTAGGCGGCACGACGGTCGCCGAGATCATTCGATACCGCGCCGATATTGCGCTGCTTTCGCCGGTTGCGATCGATCATCGGCATGGCGCGACCAACTTCGATCACGCCGAGACCGAAGTCGCGCGCGCGATGGTCGCGCATGCCGATCGCGTGGTGATCCTGGCCGACTACAGCAAGATTGGCCAATGCAGCCGGATCGCGTTTTGCCCGATCAGCCGGGTAGATACCCTGATCACCAACAAGAAAGGCGCCGAGGGTCCCGCGCTGCTTTCATTGCGCAAGAAGCTGCCGCAAGTGATCCTTGCCTAGACGCTGTCGTTGCCATACGTTGCATCGAGTACGCGGCGTCGCAGCCGCGTCTCCCGCAAGGCGCCGGCGGCATCGAGCACCGGATAGGCCGTGGAGCAGAAGAGCGAGTTGAGCCGCTTCAGATCGCTGATGATGTCCAGGTGCAAGGCACTCGTTTCGATACTCCGCGCGCTCTGTCCCGCCAACCGGTCCAGATGCGCGTACGAATAGCTCCGCTCCAGGTCACGAAAGCGTTCTTTCTCCGCAAGCAGGCGCTCGGCGCTGCGCAGATCACTGTTCAGAAAAACGCTCAGTCCAAGCTGCAGGTTCAGGATCACGCGCGCATGCAGGTCCTCGAGCTCGCTCAGGCCTTCCGGCGAGAACGCCAGCCGATGCATGATCTTCTTCTCCTGAATATTCATCACCACCCGCTCGATGATGTCGCCCGCATGCTCCAGATTGATGGTTAGCGTGATGATGTCGGTCCATCGGCGGCTGTCGGCTTCGTCGAGCTGTTCGCGGGAAATCCGCGCCAGATACGTCTTCACCGCTGCGTACAACTGATCGACGTCGTCGTCCATGCGGATCGTCGTGCGCGCCTTGACCGGATCATTCGTGCGCACCAGGTCGAGCAGGTTATCGAGCATCGTGCGGATGATGTCGCCTATACGCAGCGCCTCGCGCGCCGAATTCGCCAGCGCGAGCGTAGGCGTGGAAAGCGCGACGGGATCGAGATAGAGCGGCCGCAACTCGGGATTCATATCCGGGCGGTCCGGCAGCAGCCGATAACACAAGCGCGCAACGTGCTCGACCAGCGGCATGCACGCAAGGCAACGCACGAGGTTATAGACGAGATGAAATGTGATCACCGACTCGCGCGGGTACGCGATCACCGCGCCAAGTCCCAACGCGATCCACGGTGCAAACGGCAGCACACGATAACACAAGCGCGCAACGTGCTCGACCAGCGGCATGCACGCAAGGCAACGCACGAGGTTATAGACGAGATGAAATGTGATCACCGACTCGCGCGGGTACGCGATCACCGCGCCAAGTCCCAACG
>NZ_JBSIPA010000033.1:0-28051 GCF_053574605.1 Caballeronia sp. M23-90
TAGCGACGCGGCTCAAAGCAAGACGCAACGCTTCGATCACCGGCGTGAACGTTTCCTTCAACCGGTCATGCCGATACACGGGGAACGCCGGCCGCCGCCGATCACGCTGACTGAAGGTCGCCAGTTCTCCCGCGAGCTGCACAGTGGCCTGGAAAAGCGCTTCGGGATGCAGTCCGGTCATCGAGCCAAAATGCGCAACCAAGGGCTGCGCTCGATTGACGATCTGCAGCAGCAGGAAGTCGGAGATCTCCGCCATGCCCGCGGCTTCCGGCTGCGACAACCGGGACGCCAGCGCCTCGCCGCGTTGCTGGAGCAGACCGTTGAGCTCGGTCGTGAAGCGCGCGAGCTTGCCCACGACAGTGAAGTCCAGACACGGCGCGCAATACTCTTCGTCCAGCACCACACGCGAATCGCCCAGGCGTTCGATCACACGCGCAACGCCCACATACGCATGCGCATGTGCGACGTCCGGTTCGAGCGCAAGTTTCAACCGCAGCTTGCCAACCTGCAACAGCGTGCTGACGGCGTCGGGATCGTTGCTGTCGTGGACTTCGAACTCTTCCGTCCGATATCGCGCGAGGATGTCCGCACGCTCAGGTCCGCCCGACTCGGTCGCGCCCGGCCGGCGAACCGGCAATGCGAGCACCACGAGCAGGTTCGCTGTGCCCTCGGGAATGTCGAGCGGCTCGGGAAGGTCGTCATCGGCGGGAAGGTTGAACGGCGTGCCATCGGGCAGGACGCCCGCAGCCGAGCGCAGCGCGAGCTTGCCGAGCTTCAACAGCGCTTCATCGATTTCCACCGATGTGAATCCCCAGCCGTAAGCACGCAGGCTGTCAACGCGCGCTTCGAGTTGCGTCTGCACGTGCCGGTCGTGCTGCTGCAGATGCTGCGGCTGCAGGAACATGCCTTCCGACCAGATGACCTTGCTATTCCAGTACATGGCGTTATTCGCTTGGAGTTGAACGTGTGAGTGCGTCGAGTTGCGCCTGGTACGCGCGGCTGAAGGGCTCGCCGAAGGTGCGCTGGAAGTCGTCGCCGGCGTCACGCGCCACGTCCTCCCAGGTATCGACGAAACGCTGCCAGAGGCGCGCGCGGCGATTGCCGAGCAGCGCATCGATGCCCTTTGCCGGTTGCACCGACCGGTCGATCGTCACTGGATCGATGCGCGACATTGCGTGTTCGAGGGCCGCGCGCATGCCGGCGACGACGGCGAGTTCGTGCGTCTGGATATCGTGGAAGGCTTCCTGCAACGCGTCTTCAGGCGCGAGATATCCCGCGCCGCGTGCGCCGAGCATCTGCGTGAGCGCCATGTCGACGTCGGGGAAAAACTTGAGCGGATTGTTGTCGCGCTCTTCGATCAGCGTCATGGCGATACGCGTCTCGCGCTTGGCCATGGACCGTGAGCGCAACGCGGTCATCGTGCCCTGCGTCGCGACGCGCAGCATGCCGCCTACAAGACGCGCGAGGTCATCTGCGGCGATGTGACGGACAGTGCCGGCGTCTATGCCGAGACCTTCCAGCAGGGCTGTCAGCGTGGCGTCGTCGCCGGTGGAGGGTGTTGCAGCGACCGGTTCCGCGTGCTTTGGCTGAGGCGTTGGTGCAGGCGCTGGTTCCGGCAGCGCCAGAAACTCCGTCGCTGGAATCACCGGCGCAACCGTGTCCTGCATCTCGACCGGCGGGATAAACGGGTCGAAGTCCTCGGGAATGATAGGCGTCGCCGGTCCGTCCAAAACCGGCAACGTCGGCACTGCGTTCATCGCGCGTTCCGGCGATACGTGTTCGAAACCCCTGCTCGACCCCGACACCGAAAACGGCGACACTTCGTGTTTCGCCGGACCGATCCCAAGCGGGCTGTCGCCGGCGCCGAGGGCATCGATAAGCTCCTGATTCGCATTCACACCGAAACGCGCAGGCTCACGCAATAGCGGCGTGGCCGCGAGCGGATCGGGCGTGAATGGAGTATCGGCGCGACTATCCTTCGATGCTGCATGCGGCGCATTCCAGTCATCCGGAATCAGCGGCGCGGCCGGCTTCACGTCCCAGTCCGGTTTCTCCGGCAACGGCGCCGATGGTAAGGACACATCCGGGCGCGTCATCATGGTCATGTTCTCCAACTCGTGCTCGATGGACACATCCAGCGCATACGGACCGACCCGCAGACGATCGCCACCATGAAGCTGCGCCTCGCGTGATCCCTCCAGTATCTGGTCGTTCAGCAACGTGGGATTGCTGCCTGCATCGACCAGGATGAAAGCGCCATCGCGCCATTCAATGCGCGCCTGCACGCGCGAGATTGCGCGTTGCGTGTCGGGCAGCACGACGGTGCATTCGGGCGCGCGGCCAAGCGTGCCGCCGGCTGTATCGAACTCGATATTTTGCGGTGCGCTCAAAGCGCCGCCGCTCACGGTCATCCTCAACTTCGCTGCCCTGGACTGATTCGGTGACATGCGTAAAGCTCCTTATTTGACGACCTTGCGCGAGCCATCGTCGGCATCGCGCGGCGGGGTCGGCGGCGGTGGCGGCACGCTCAAGGGAACAGGAGGAATGCCGGGACCGATGGGGATCGGGATACTCGACATCTCGATGGTCTCCGGACCAATCAGGATGTACGAAGCCCCCGCGCGCAACGCGATGGTCGCGGTCGCCTCGATCTCCACGGCCATGCCCGCCTTGATCTGCACGGCCATGCCGGCGTTCAGCGAATAGGCTTCGCCCACGAACTGGTTGTGCGCCGTCATGGTCGCGGCCGTCACGCCGCCGAGCACGCTCGACTTGCTGCTGCCCATTACCGTGTCGTTGCGCGCACCGTTCGTCTTGATGAACTCGCTGCCGCTTACGCTCAAGTGACGATCGTGTTCTACGTTCATCAGCGCGTCGTGCTTGACCCACGTTTCATGATCGCGTTCGGCGTGAAAGAACAGTTGTTCGTCGCCCTTGCGATCATCGAGCCGCACTTCGTTGTAGCCGCTGCCGCCCTTGGTCGAGTTGCTTTTGAGCGTGGAGATGGCCGCGTTTGCGGGCAGCTCATACGGCGGCATGTTCGTCGAGTTGTAGACCGCGCCCGTGATCACCGGACGGTCCGGGTCGCCTTCGATGAATTCGACCAGTACCTCCTGCCCGATGCGCGGAAGCTGCATGGATCCCCAGCGTTTATTGGCCCAGCTTTGCGATACACGCACCCAGCATCGGTCGAGCTTTTGCGCGCCCGACGACTGCGCGAGTTGTTCCCAGTGGAACTGGACCTTTACGCGGCCGTATTGATCGGTGAGGATTTCATCGCCATCGGGGCCGACGACTACCGCCGTTTGCGGACCGCCTACGCGCGGCTCCGGCGTGGTTCGTGCCGTACGGAACGTGTTATCCGCGCGGATCGCGGTAAAGCTGCAATCGAAGATCGGCAACGTGCTGTCGCTCGTCGATACATACGCGTCGGAGACGATCTCCGCACGTGTCTCCGTAATCAGGTATTGGCGATCCTGTGCGGTCGCCGGATGATCACGCAAACGGATCAGACCGCCCGGGATGAGACCACGCGACGTGCTGCGTGCACTGATGGAATCGTTCTGCGTTTGATGAATCTCGACGTTCACGCGTGCAAGACGATCGCCATCCGCGGCCTTGACGTGACCCGTCAGGTGTTCCTGCATCACGTAACGCGCGGGATCGAAGGGCGCTGCGCGGGTTGCCCGCGCGACGAGACCGTGGCTGTTGCTCACCGATGCCTTCTCGAAGTCGTACTCGTTGACTTCGTATCGTCCAGTCTGCAACGTCGCGCCCGACACCCACCGGTACACGCACTCTTCATCCTGCTCGGGCGTGTCCCAAGCCTGGTACGGAATGGTGTCGTAATGCGGAATGGGACGATGTTCGCTATTCGAGTCGGTCAGCACGAGCGTATGTTTGCCGCCCGTGTAATCGAAAAAATAATGAATGCCTTCGCGCTCGAGCAGACGGCTCACGAAGTCGAAATCGGTCTCGCGATACTGCACGCAATTTTCGAGCGGCGGATAAGCTGCGCTGCATGCATTGCGGAAATCGATATCGAACGGTTCGAACACCGCGCTTACGATCTGCGGAATCGTCTTTTGATAAAAGAATCGCCGATGCGACGACTGCGTCAGCAGCCACAAGCGCGGATGCACGATGGCTTCGTAACGCGCCATGCGGTTACGCGTGGTGTCGCCGGGGACAATGAGCCGCAACGTAGTGACGATGCCATTGAACTGGCGCTCGCCGCCCGCCGGATAATCGAGCGTGACGGACAGGTTCTGGCCAAGCACGTCGCCGGGATCGATATCGTTGCGCGGGCTCAAGAATGCAAGCTGGAATTCATTCATGCGGCCGAGCGCTTCGATTGTCGACATGCGCATGAAGACGGCCGTGTCGCCAAGCGCGGCGCATTCCATGCGGACGTGGCGAGTACTAGTCGAAGGCATAGGTGAACTCCTCTGCTCGAACGCCCACATGTACGCGTGCAAGCGTTTTTCCATCGATCACGCGCGTCAGGAATTCCGTGCTGATCCGCGGCAACAGACTGTTGGTGAGGATCGCGTCGATCATGCGTCCGCCGCTTTCAAGCCGCGTGCAACGCACGGCGATCTGACCGACCACGTCTTCGTCGAAAGTGAACGGCACCTGATGTGTACGCGTCACACGTTTCGCCACCCGTCCGAGTTGCAAGCGGATGATGGAGCGCAGCATCGCGTCGCTGAGCGGGTAATAGGGGATCGTCACCATGCGGCCCAGCAACGCCGGCGGAAACGTGTGCAAGAGTTCCGCATGCAACTGTTCTTCGATGGTTTCCATCGCCGGCATGTTCTCCGGATCGCGGCACAGATGCGCAATGCATTCTGTTCCCACGTTCGTGGTGAGCAGGATCAGCGTGTTGCGAAAGTCGATGGCGCGGCCCTCGCTGTCTTCCATCCAGCCCTTGTCGAATACCTGGAAGAAGAGTTCATGAACATCGGGATGCGCCTTCTCCACTTCGTCGAGCAGCACGACGCTATGCGGCCTTCTACGCACGGCTTCGGTCAGCACGCCACCTTCCCCGAAACCGACATAACCGGGAGGCGCGCCTTTCAGCAGCGAGACCGTATGTGCTTCCTGGTATTCGCTCATGTTGATGGTGATGAGGTTTTGCTCCCCGCCATAGAGCAGTTCGGCGAGCGCAAGCGCGGTCTCCGTCTTGCCCACGCCCGATGTTCCCGCGAGCATGAACACGCCGACCGGTTTGTTTGGATTGTCGAGTCCCGCACGCGACGTGCGAATGCGCCGTGCGATCATCTCGGTTGCGTGACCCTGACCGATGATTCGCCGGTCCAACAGCTCACCAAGACGCAGCACGTTGTCGATATCGTTCTTCACCATCTTGAGAACGGGCACGCCGGTCCAGTCCTGAACCACCGCTGCGACCGCTTGCCGATCCACGCCGGGCAGGATCAATGGTGCGTCGCCTTGATGCTCGGCCAGCAACGCCTGTTGCGATCTCAGCGCGGCAAGGTCTGCACCGGCAGCGCCATCGCGTAGTTGCGAACGGCGCGCGAGGATGTCTTTTACGAGTTCGCGTTCAACGTTCCAACGCGTATCGAGCTCCGCGAGCCGCTGCGTTTCTTCTTCCAGCGCCTTCGATGCCACCTCGTGACGCGCGGCTGTATCGATACCGATCAGGCTTTCGCGTGTGATGACCTCGAGTTCCGTCTTCAACGCGGCGATGCGTTTCTGCGCGTCGTCCACTGCCGGCGGCGTAGCGTGCTGACTCACTGCAACGCGGGCACATGCAGTATCGAGCAGGCTCACGGACTTGTCGGGCAACTGACGCGCCGGAATGTATCGATGCGACAGGCGCACGGCCGCTTCTATGGCTTCGTCGAGCACTTGCACGCCGTGATGCTTTTCCAGCGCACCGGCAATGCCGCGCATCATGGTGATTGCGCGTGCTTCGTCCGGCTCGCGCACTTGCACGACCTGGAAACGCCGCGTCAACGCCGGATCTTTTTCTATGTACCGCCGATACTCCGACCACGTCGTCGCTGCGATCGTGCGCACGGTGCCGCGCGCAAGTGCAGGTTTCAGCAGATTGGCGGCATCGCCGGTTCCGGCTGCGCCGCCTGCGCCCACGAGCGTATGCGCTTCATCGATGAAAAGAATCACCGGGCGCTCCGCCGACTGCACCTCCTCAAGCACCTGGCGCAGGCGCGTTTCGAACTCGCCCTTGACGCCGGCACCTGCCTGGAGCAACGCTACGTCGAGCGTGCGCAGCGTGACATCGCGCAGCATGGGGGGAACATCGCCGGCCACGATTCGTTGCGCCAGTCCCTCGACCACGGCCGTTTTCCCTACACCCGCCTCGCCCGTCAGAAGCGGATTGTTCTGGCGGCGCCGCATCAGGATGTCGATGACCTGACGAATCTCTTCGTCGCGACCGACGATTGCATCGAGCTTGCCCGAGCGTGCTTGTTCCGTGAGGTCGACGGTGAAGCGCTGCAATGCGTCCTGATTGGTCGCAGGCATGGTGACTGCCGCTGACGGCGCATTCGAGGCTTGCGCATTCTCCGGCGAATCCGCGAGCAAAACGTCGAAGTCATTCACGAGGTCATCGAGTTTCACTCGATCGAACTCGCGCGAAATCCCGCGCAACGCGTTGCGTAAGGCCGGCGTCTTCAACGCGCCGACAATCAGATGCGCGCTGCGCACTTTCGCTGCATCGAACAACAAGGACCCATACACCCAGCCGCGCTCGACAGCTTCTTCCAGTTGCGAAGAGATGTCCGTGATCGATGTAGACCCGCGCGGCAAACGATCCAGCGCTTCTGTCAAATCACGCGCGAGCGCGGAAGGCTCCACGCCAAAATGCTTGATGATCCGGTGCAGATCCGAGTCGGGCAAGTTGAGTAGCTGATGCAGCCAGTGAGTCAGCTCCACATAAGGATTGCCCCGCAAACGACAGAACGTCGTGGCACTTTCCATCGCGCGATAGCTGAGTGTGTCGAGTTTGCCGAACATCACGGCGCGGCTGATTTCTGCCATGGTTATTCCTGTGCGAGAGTCTTGACGCGGCCGTTTCGGCCGAGCGGTTTGAGTAGGAGCTGCGTGGCGTCGGACGCAGCCGGACGCGTTAACAACCATGTTGTATAACCAAGACGCTGTAGCGGCCCGAGAGCAAGACGAGGTACTTCTGCGCGCCGCAATTGCAGGTTCAAATCCCATTCGAGCGGATCGCGCACGTAGTTGCGGATCCAGTCCGCGAGACGCACGAGGCTCGCGCCGCCGGGCAGGAATCGCTGATAGTCGGTCATCGAAAGCGGACCCAGCGCAACGCGGAACTTGTGCTGCCGGTCCCACGCTCGGCCCCCAAGCATGGTGCCGAGGCCGAGGCGGCCGCTTTCATCGGCGGCGCCCAAACGGCTCAGCGAACGCGCTGGCAAGTCGATCCAGTGACCGACGTTCTCCTTCACTTTCACCGGGACGTTGAAGAAGCGCATCAACACAAGACGCAATCCGGCGGCGTGACGGGTCGGACCGCTGAGTACGCCGGCAAAGTGAAGCTTTGCGAAGTCAGGGATGCTGTCGCGATTGCGCAGCGCCGGTTCGCCGAGCCCAAAGGTGCTGCCGACATATGCGGAAAAACGATCACCGTTGTTGCGGTCAAGGCTCACTGTCGGCTGCGCCACCGCCCATGATCGATAAAACAGCGACGTCATGCGGTGATGGAACACGTCGAGAAACCGCGCAAAGGTCGGGTCGTTGGCGTTACGCGTGCGGTCACGGATGTATTCGGTGAGATGCGTGGGCATCGGGCCGTTTGGTCCCAGCAGGCCGAAGAAATTCACGACCAGTTTCGGCGCTTTTTCACTTTCACCGTTCAAGCTGAAACTGCGCAACGTGGTCGGAAAGAAGATGAGGTCCGGTTCCTGACCGAAGCGTACGGCATCGTCACGCGGCCGCAACGATGAACCCACTCGCGGCAAGCCGGGATACGCGCATTCGAGCAAGCGCACGGCCTGGAAAAAGTCGAAGCTTTTTGCATCGGCGGAAAGCCGGTCGAGGATGGTCACAGCGTTTTGCATAACCCACTCCCCGGCGCCCAGCGCATGATTTCGCCGCGCGTTGCGCTCGTGACCACCGTCTCGGTGAACGAATTCAGCGATACATATTGAGTGAAGAAGCGCGCGAGCACCGCGCCAAAGAGAAACGCGCTTGCGCCTTCGAAGCCGATCTCATCGATCAGCAGGTTGATCTCCAGGCCTCGGCCAAATACGATCGGTCCGCGCGACGGCAAGCGACGCGTCACAGGCTGTGTATCGATGGAACGAAGACCGTCGACCTGTCTCGCCGCCGCGCCGTCGCCAGCGGGCGCATAGAGGCCGAGCAGATCGCGCATGGCTTGCGCACCCTGACCGTCGTTGCTGTCCACAAGCGACGCATAGTTCAAGGACAAGTGGCTCAGAAGCCGCCATGCAACCGGACCCTCTGCATATGACGGCAAAGGCCGGCTCGGACCGCCTATGCAACGCGCGCTGAGCACGGGCACTTCGAGATCGACGGTAAAGTCGGTCGCCGAATCACCGAGCGGCATGGTCAGTGCCAAGTCGCGGTTGGTGCATAACACGCTCAGGCCGAGTTGATGGAGCTCGCCGGGATACGGCGCGTCGGTTGTATCGACAAGCGCGATGAAGGTCTCGCTGCCAAGATAGTTGGAGCGCACGCCCCGTTCGTTTTGCCGCGATGAAGCCAGGCGTTTCTCGCGGCGTACCTGATAGAAAGCACCATTACGCGAGTCGGGAATGCCCATGTCGCGCGCACGGTAAAACGGCTGGAAGGGCAATTCAGAGCCTCCGCCCGCGCGATATCCGTTCACGCTCTGAATCTGGTACACCTCGAAGTCCATCGGGCGCGTGCGGTCCACCACCACATGGTGCTCGAACTGCTCCCCAGTCACCACAATGCGATCGGTGCGGCGCGGAAACAGGTTGATGCACGGCGTGCAGTGCAGCGCGAAATGCGACGCGTCGACAAGTTGTTCGAGTGTCAGATCGGCACGCGAGAGCAAGACGATCAACTCGATCTCATCGCTGCCGCAACGGGCCATGTGCGGCTTGAGTCCATCGATGGAAACGAACATGAAGCGTTGTGCAAACGCGAAATACTCTTGCAGCAAGCGATATCCGGGGAACGACTGGCTGCTGACGGGGAGCAGGGCTTCTTCGTCGGAGAAACCAAGGGGACGAATAGACGAAGCTGGCAACAGCTTGCCTTCGACAACCACGCCGAGCGTCGAGCCAAGCAGCAATTCGTATAAACGCGCCGGCAATCCCTCACCGCCGCGCAAATGAAGCGGGAGGTGGTCAAGCGAGATATCGCTGATCTTCTGGTTGTTCAGCGCGCGCAGACGCAGCCGCAGGCCAGCCTTCACGCCGCGCGGCAGCGGCATGTCCACGCCTGCAAGCGTGCCGGTATGTGTGAACAAGCGCGCTTCGACCAGCTCGATTGGCGACATCGTCATTGCATGCGCGGTCCGGAATTCGCAACGCGTGGAACTGTCGCCGTCGAGCCGTCCATGCAAGGCCGTACCGCGCGGAACCAGGACTCCCTCGGCGAGCGACGGATGCGTCATGTCCGGTTGAATCTCCACGATTGCCATGGCCGGCGTCGGCGCGAGATAGTGCGGATAGACAAGCTCTGCAAGATGCTGCGTGAAGCGTGGAAACTCGGCGTCGATCTTCATCTGCACGCGCGCCGAGAGGAAGCTGAAGCCTTCCAGAAGACGCTCGACGTAAGGATCGGCGCATTCGAAGCTTTCGAGCCCGAGCCGTCCTGCGACCTTCGGAAACTCCTTCGCAAACTCACCGCCCATCTCGCGGACGTGCTGAAGCTCCTGGCTGTAATACTCGATCAGTTTGGGGTTCATGGTCAGGGTGGGTTATGTCGCGAAATTCAATTCGCGCCGGCTTGCTCGGATAAGTTGACCGTCCCGGCTTCGAGGTCGAGTTCGGTACGCAAATAAAGACGTTCGGGGACAGGGTGCGCATGCAGATCCCCCTCCACGATGAACGCTATGGCGTTGTGCTGGCCCGTCGTCTCACCTGACTGCACGGCACGCACGCGCAGCGTGCCGGGGAGAATTCGCGGTTCGAACGCACGGATGGTGTCGGCCATCAGACGCTCGATCTGCACAATGTCCACATTCGACGCACTCTTTCCCGCAAGGTCGGAGAATCCGAAATTGAGCACTGAATCCGCGACATGCGGAAACCGTTCAATGCCGTGCGACGCAGAAATCCCTTGCGCATTCAGGAGCCATCCGAGATCGCGCATCAGGCTCTGCCGCAACGCCCGCGCAGAACTCGCGCGTTGCTCACGTACCTCGCGGGTCGCATCGCGGTCGTGATCGGTCAGGCGTTCGAGCAGCGAGGGCTGGATGCGCCCTGCGTTGCGCGCGATCGTCGGCGGCTTCGTCACGATCACGCTTCCGCGTTAGCGGGGATATTCCACTTGCTTTCGACCACGCCGCCGAGTGCCGAGCCGGACGTCGGATCTTGCTGCTGGTAGCTCACGTGGAATTTTTCGAAGTTGAGCGTGACGGTCTCGGTGAACCGGTCTTCGCCGTCCGAGCCACCCGTCGAATAGTTGGTGACGAGCACTTTTTCCAGTTCGATGATGTAGTACTCGAGCGGCTTGGTTCCGCCGGCCTTGCGCACGGTCAGCTTGCCGGTCGGATAGTGCTTGCCGGTCGTGCAAGCGGTGACAATGGAAGGCGTCGAGCGGTCGGTATATTTGGTGACCGACAGGTCGTGGACCGCGACCTTGCCGCCGCCACCGCCGGTACCGAGGTGCATGGTCCCGGACTGGCTCAGGCCCCAGCTCCACGAGAGAATATCGATCTCGTCCTTATGCACTGAATCCAGCGATTCACCCTTGACTGTACCGAGATCCAAGAAAATATCGACTGCCATGATTTGTTATCCTAAATAGATGATTGCGATTAAACAAACGTTCGGGCCAAGCCCGGTGACTAAAGAGAGTTACGCGGCTTTTGCTGAAGGCAGCTTCGACACCAGACGCAACGAAACCGTCAGACCTTCGAGTTGGTAATGCGGACGCAGGAAGAACTTCGATGTGTAGTAGCCCGGGTTGCCTTCGACCTCTTCCACTACCACTTCGGCTGCAGCGAGCGGCCTGCGTGCCTTCGTCAACTCCGACGAATTCTCGGGGTCTCCATCCACGTATTGAAGGATCCAGTCCTGCAGCCAGCGCTGCATATCGTCCTTCTCCTTGAAGCTGCCCACCTTGTCGCGGGCAATACATTTCAGGTAATGCGCAAAGCGGCTGCAAGCGAACAGGTACGGCAAGCGCGCTGCGAGATTCGCGTTGGCGGTTGCGTCCGGATCTTCGTATTCGACCGGCTTGTTCAGCGATTGCGCTCCAATGAACGCAGCAAAATCCGAGTTCTTCTTGTGCACGAGCGGCATGAAACCGTTTTTCGCGAGTTCCGCCTCACGACGATCGCTGATCGCGATCTCCGTCGGGCATTTCATGTCGACGCCGCCGTCATCGGTGGGAAATGCATGAACCGGCAGGTTCTCCACCGCGCCGCCCGACTCGATACCGCGGATTCGCGAGCACCAGCCATACGTCTTGAACGAGCGGTTGATGTTCACCGCCATTGCGTAGGCCGCGTTTGCCCATGCGTATTTCGATGCATCCGCGCCGGCCGTGTTTTCTTCGAAGTCGAACTCCTCGACTGGGCTCGTCTTCGCGCCGTAAGGCGTGCGCGCAAGGAAGCGCGGCATCGCAAGACCGATGTAGCGCGAATCATCCGAGTCACGCAGCGAACGCCATGCAGCGTGTTCCGGCGTCTGGAAAATCTTGGTCAGGTCGCGTGGGTTGGCAAGCTCCTGCCACGAGTCCATCAGCATCACGGCAGGATCGGCGCCTGCGATAAACGGCGCGTGCGCGGCCGCTGAAATCTTGCCCATCTGCGTCAGGAAATCGACGTCCGGACCACTGTTGTCGAAGTAGTAGTCCGCAACCAGTGCGCCGTAAGGTTCGCCGCCGAACTGGCCGTATTCTTCTTCATAGAGCTTCTTGAAGAGCGGGCTTTGATCCCACGCGACGCCCTTGTATTTACGCAACGAGCGATGCAAATCGTTCTTCGAGATATTGAGCACGCGCAGCTTCAGCGTCTCATCGCTTTCCGTGTTGGTCACAAGATAATGCAGGCCGCGCCACGCGCTTTCGAGTTGCTGGAATTGCTCGGTGTGCAGGATCACGTTCACTTGAGCGCTGAGCTTTTCATCGATCTTCGCAATCAGCGATTCAATGGTCGCAAGCGCGTCGTCGGAGACGAGATGCGTGTCTTGCAGCACCTGTTCCGCGAGCGTGCGTACCGCGCTTTCCACGGCTTCCTTGGCTTTGTCGGTGCGTGGCTTGAACGCCTTTTGCAAGAGACGTCCGAACTCGCCGGATGCATCCGTTTCAGTCGCCTGTGCTTCCTGCGTGCTGCTCGTTTGCTGCTGCATATTGTCGCTGGCATCTGCCATGATTGTTCCTCTTGGCTTGCTGGTTGATAGGGATTCAGGCGTGCAGGATCACGCTTGCGGCTTGGGTGCGGAAGCCAGCGCGCTGAGCAGGGCTTGATCTTCCAGCAGCTTGCCGACCAGCTTCTCCGCGTCAGTCTTGCCGTCCATGTAGGTCAACAGGTTCTGCAACTGGCTGCGTGCTTCGAGCAACTTCGCTAGCGGCTCGACCTTGCGTGCAATCGCCGCCGGGGAGAAGTCGTCCATGCTTTCAAACGTCATGTCCACGCCCATCTTGCCGTTTCCCGTCAGCGTGTTCTCGACCTGCATGGCAACGCGTGGCTTCATGGAGCGCAGGCGTTCGTCGAAGTTATCGATGTCGATTTCGAGGAACTTGCGATCCGCCACCGGCTGCAGCGATTCTTCAGGCGTTCCCGAGAGATCCGATAACACGCCCATGACGAAGGGCAGATTCACCTTCTTTTCCGAGCCGTAAACCTCGACGTCGTACTCGATCTGCACGCGCGGCGCACGATTGCGTGCGATGAATTTCTGACTGCTTTCCTTGGCCATCTTCCTGTTCTCCGGTGAATGAATCGAACGAGCTATTCGGGTGCCGACATGCCGGCCGTTCCAACTACGCTGGTCAGTTGAGCCAGCCCTTCGGGTGCAAGGTCTTTCAGCAAGTCGACGAACGACTTGTCGACAAGTCCACGTGCACGATGCAATAACAGCGGCACTGGACTCGAGGGTTCGTGGCGTGCGTAGTAGTCGCAAAGCCGGTCTAGGGTCGCGATGACATCGGCGCGAGTGGCGAGCTGGTTTGTTTCCGGCGCAGGGATATTGGTCGTGACCGACGCTTGCGCGGTTGTGTGCGCGTCCAGTTCCGGCGTTTTGTCGACGCCCAGTTTTTTCAGGCAATCGCCAATGAGCGTTTCACCTCTTCGCAACGGCGTCTTCAACGCAGCGAGGTCCAGCGCTTGCGCCATGCCGACGCGTTCCGTCAGCACGACCTCGATCCGTTCCGCATACGTCAACGCCGCGCTGAACGCAGCCTTCAGCGATACCGCGCGATGGACCGAGGCTGCTATCGCCGCTTCGATTTCCGCAAGGCTCATCACGGTGCGGGCGGCTGGCAGGGGCATATCGCCGTTGGCATAGAACCATTCGCGCAACGTGAGCGGCAACGTTTGCGATGGAAGCTGCGGCAACAATGGCGTATCAAGTAGTTGTCCAAGCACGCCCGATGTATCCACAAAAGCGGCGAGCGCATTGATGCGTGCCGTCGGATCGCTGCCGTCGTTCGTGTCGAGTTGCGGATGTACGTCATTCCAATGACGCTCCAGCAGGCCATCCGCGAGCGCGAGTCCATCGGTAAATCCAGCGACGCCTTCAATGGCGAGACACGCCCGCGACAAGAAAGCGACGACTCTCAAGTCGCGGCTGCGCGACATCAACTCGACGCACAACGTATTCGCTGCACTCCAGTCGGGCGGGACGGCCGCAACTACGGTCTTGCCATATTCCGCTTCAGGCTTCCCGTTGACCGCTTCTTCCAGCAACCGGAACGATGGGTCGTATTCAAGATCCGCGCCGCAGGCGAGTTCTGCGGAGACGTCTTCGAGCCAGGCGGCCCACTCGATATGCGTGATGAATTCAGGTGTCATGTCGGAACTTCAGAACAGCTCGGTTAGGTAACTTATTCAAGCGTCAATCAACACGTCTCTTACCTAACAAAACATCTTGAAGCGTGGTTTATTCCGAATTGTTTTTGCAGGCCGCACATCGAAAGTGTTTCTGAATGAAACAGGGGTTCCTGCCGGAGGTCAAAGCAGGTATTTCCGCGCGATGCGGTATCAAACAGCTTTGGCAATTGGCAATCAACATCGGATACCTAACCAATTGATGAAAAAAAAAGCGCGCTTCAAAATCACGCGCGCTTTAGATGACCGCAATCTGCTCATTGAGGCGCTGCTTGTTGCCCGTCCGCATCGAACTCCGCCTGAATCGCGACATGTACGTCGTCGCCCACAGCCGGATACCATGTCGATAACCCGAATTGAGCGCGGCTGAAGTGACCATCGGCGGAGAAACCGAGGGTTTCCTTTTTCGTCAGCGGGTCTTTGGCATGACCGTTGAACGTGACCGCCAGCGTCACTGGCCGCGTCGTGCCACGAATGGTGAGGTCGCCGGTCAGCTCGCCCTTTTGATCCCCCGTGCGCTTGAACTGCGTACTGACGAAGTGGATGGACGGGTACGTATCCACGTTCAGCACCTCGTTGCCCTTGATCATCTTGTTGAGAATGGGGACATTTGTGTCCAGGCTGTTTGCATCGATAGTCGCCTCCACCGTGCTTTGTTCCATACCGCCCGCGTTCCAGTTCAGTTGCGCATCGGCTTTATCGAAGCGCATCACAAAGCGCGAATACTTGAAGTGGTCCACGTCAAAGCTGACGTTCCAGTGATGCTCGTCGAGCTTGTAGCGCCCCGCTGGAACGCTGGTTTCATTCGGCGACACGGAATGCGTCACCACGCTGAGCGCCGTGCAAGCGGACAACGAGATCAATCCCGCCACCAGCAGTCCCGCGCGAATTGTGTGAAAGCTCGATAAGAATCTGGACTGCATCATGGTCGTCCTTGTCATGCTATTTGTAGAAAGCGTAGTTCGCGATATACGGAGAACTGCCCGTCTGGTGTTCCGCTGTACACGCGGCCGCGGGCATCAGACCGCCGACGGTATTGATGCGTTGAACATAGCGGATATTGGACAGCGTACCGCTCGCGCCCGCGCTGTGTGTTTCCAGCAGCAACTGCGGGATGCTTTCAGCGGTTGCGCTGGGCGTTTGCGCAAGCACGTGGCCGACTATACGGCTGCCATCGTCCGCTTGCCATGACGGTCCTGCCGCATGCTTGATCACGGCTTGCCCGCTGGTATCGTAAAGCGTTGCAAGCGGACTCTTGAATACCCACGCCAGGTGATGCTGTGCATCGTATTCGCATGAATAGACCTGTACGCCGGAAGCAGTCGTGGACATGACCTGTTCCGCTTGCGGGGGGTCAATGGATGCCGCGGCGAATGCGCTAGAACACGTCGCGATCGCCGACACAAACAACGCGGCGGGACGAATGGAACGACTGGACAGAAGTGACATGACATCCCCGCTTGAATGCTTCGACAAAGCCGCGCCGGCAGGCACCGGGGTTCCGGATGCAACAAGACGACGGAGGGAAATGAGCAAGTTGAACATGGGTGGAGCCCGTAAGTGTGGATTAGTTGCAGCCGTTACCGTCTGGTTCCTCCTGGCTGCTTTCGATACAACACCTCACGGTTCAGATCTATTCCATCGGTAGATCAAAGCGCTTAGCCGCCGAAAAGTCCCTGTAAGGACCCTGTCGGCGGCTAAGCGCTAATTATTCAACGAATGGAGCGGCAGGCTTATTCCCTTGCCCTTTTCTTTATCCCTCGCGAAAGATGAAGCTGTAAGCGTTAAGCGCCGGTACGCCGCCTAAATGCGCATAAAGCACCTTCGATCCCGCCGGAAATTCCCCGCGTTTTACCTTGTCGATCATGCCGTGCATCGACTTGCCTTCGTAGACCGGGTCGGTCAGCACGCCTTCCAGCTTTGCGCAAAGGCGGATTGCATCGAGCGTGCCTTCATTTGGCAGACCATATTCGGGGCCGCCGTAACGCTCGTCCAGCACGATATCGCTCGCTTTGATGTCCTGCCCGAGTTCAACCTGCTCCGCCGTTTGCCGCGCAATCCGTTGGATCTGCTCGCGGGTTTTCTCAGGTTTCGCCGATGCATCGATACCGATCACCCGATCCGCGCGTCCATCCGCTGCAAACCCGACCACCATGCCCGCTTGCGTGCTGCCCGTCACCGAGCACACCACGATGTAATCGAACTTGAAGCCAAGTTCCGCTTCCTGCTGCCGCACTTCCTCCGCAAAGCCAACGAATCCCAGCCCGCCAAGCGGATGATCCGAGCAGCCCGCAGGAATCGCGTAAGGTTTGTCGCCTGCCTGCCTGACGCTTTCCAGCGCGTCCTCCCAGCTCTTGCGGAAACCGATATCAAAGCCATCCGCCACGAGCCTGACATCGGCGCCCATGATCCGCGACATCTGAATATTACCGACACGGTCATACACCGCGTCCGAATAGTTGACCCAGTTCTCCTGCACGAGCACGCATTTCATGCCCAGATGCGCGGCGACGGCGGCGACCTGTCGCGTCTGGTTCGACTGAATTCCGCCGATGGACACCAGCGTATCGCAGCCCTGCGCAATCGCCTCGGGGATCAGATATTCGAGCTTGCGGGTTTTATTGCCGCCGAATGCCAGCCCGCTGTTGCAGTCCTCGCGCTTCGCATACAGCTCGACTTGCCCGCCCAGATGTTCCGATAAACGCTTGAGCGGCTGGATTGGCGTGGGGCCAAACGTCAGTGCATGCCGCGGAAATTTCTTAAGATTCATGTCTCGCTCCGGTGATCAGCCAGGTCGCCGCAACCATTTGCGTCGATACGAATATGGTAAAAAAATTCGCCGCGATCGGTGTTGCAAAGAAAAATACTTTATCCTTATTTACGAGGCTTAATCCGGATTTTCACTTAATTAACATGTGGACCATTGCCGATGAGCGCAACAAAAGTTCGTGCTATATCGCGGGGAAGCGTCAAGACGCCTGATTCTCAAGGCGCCGAGGTCGATCGCGTTGACCGCGCTATCCTCCGGCAATTGCAGCGCGATGCTTCCATCTCCAACGTGGCGCTTGCCGCGAAGGTCAATCTCAGTGCGCCGGCGTGCTTGCGTCGCGTCGAAAGATTGAAGCAGGCGGGATTTATCAGCGGGATCGTTGCATTGCTTGCGCCAAAGAAACTCAACGCCGGCATGCTGGTGATGATTGGCGTGGTGCTGGATCGATCGACGCCCGAGTCCTTCGCCGCCTTCGAAAAGGCCGCGCAAAAAGTGTCGGGTTGCATGGAATGTCACGTCGTGACAGGCGAGTTCGATTACTTCATGCTTATCCGTACGCGCGACAGCGAGAGCTTCAACAAGCTGCATGCCGAGCAATTGCTTTATCTGCCGGGTGTGCGGCAGGTGCGCAGTTTCATGGTGCTCAAGGAGATCTTGTCGACGACGAGTTTTCCCGTTTGAATGGCGTGGCCACGCAGCCCGGTTAAAATGCCGCGGATACATCAACCGGAACAAGGGACTTCACGAATGGCATCGGACACGACCAATACGCAATACGACAACGCGTCGATCATCAAGCGCGCGAACATTTACTTCGATGGAAAATGCGTATCGCATACCGTCCTGCTTGGCGACGGAACGCGCAAGACGCTAGGGGTCATATTCCCCGCATCGCTGAAGTTCTCGACGCAAGCCGCCGAGCAAATCGATGTCAACGCCGGCCGTTGCCGCGTGCGAAATCCCGGCGAGGACCAATGGCGCGAGTACGGTCCGGGTGAATCGATCGCGGTGCCGGCTAATACCAGTTTCGATATTGAAGTGATCGAGACGCTGGATTACGTCTGCCATTATTTCTGATTTTTTGAGCGGCTGGACGGCGCTGAGAACGCCGTCTTGATTCGGCCCGTGAGATGCTAGTCGACTGGCCGCGTCCAGTCGTCAAGTGAAGAGGTAAGCTTTCCTGCTGGCTTCGGTACCGTGCCTTGTGCCGTCACGACCGTTTTAGTCGGCTGCGGGTCAAGCACAGGACGAGGTGTACTGCGCACCGTCGCCTGTTGCTTGACCGCCTGCGGCCCCTTGCCGATAAGCGCCATCGAACTGTCCTTCACCTCGATGCGAACAGGATCACTCTGCTTCCACTGCTTACGTGGCAGCACCATCCGCCAAGTTGCTCGTTGACTGTCCTCCCGGAAGAACGCCACGATCGCAACGTACTCCGTATCGTCACTCATCGGTTCGCTGATGCTCGCGTTTGCGTTCGGCCGAAGCACGACGTCCGTTGTGGTCAAGAGGTCGGGTTTCAGAGCGTCCAGATCATTGCTTTGTAGCTGCGCATAATCGAGTTGCTCAAACGCCTGTGGCGTCTTCAACTGATAGACGCGGAGCACTGTAGACAAAGATTGTCCCGCGCCGTTCGTATTCAACGACGACCGGCTTATGAGGTCGAGGTTCATCGCCTTGACCTGGGTGGTGAATGCCCACTTCGCTGCGTCCACGGTCCCGGTTTTCACAGACTGGGCGATGCCGCAGCCGGTGACGAGCAGGCTGGTGCACAGCGCGGCAGACAAGATCGCGCAGCGGTTGATTTTAATGCTCATTGCGGTGTTCCATGTTTTCGCTTTGGCCATTCCATGTGCCGAGTTGCACACGCGTGATGACGCCTGTTTTGTACGGGCGCTCGAGTTGCTCCAACTGGCTTGTGTATCCAAGACGAACTTGGTCTGAAGCGATATCCGCCCTCGGCATCAACTTTGGAGAGACGTGCATCTCCAGATGTGCATTTGCCTCGTACCCGAGATAAAACCGCAGCAGCGCCATGATTTCACCGTGAAGTTGGCGGCCAGGCGTAAGGCCTAACACCGACTCACACGTTATGGGTGTGATGACCACGCGCACGCAATTGCCGCGATCGTAGAAACCGCGTCCGAGCACGCAGTTCTCGCCTAATGCGGTCGGCTCGAATTCGGTCAGATGAATCCAGACCGGATGGAATTCCGCGACGGTGATCCTTGCATCGGGTACGGCGTGTTGCAGCACGCCCGCGAGTCCCTCGGCCGTGCGCGTGCGCTGGCCGGCGAGACCAAGCATCGAGAGCAGCTTGCGCGTACCGACCGTCTTTTCGATCGATGGATGCCCGATACCCAATCCCACAAGGCTGACCAGACAACGCGAAACTTCGTCCGTGCCGCCCTTTTTAAAGCCCGCCGGGAAGCGATACTTTCTCCACGCCCGATAAAACTGCGTCGCAATGCGATGGTGGAACATGTCGAGAAACGCCGACAGCGGTTCGGCGCCGTCGCGGTTCTGCGCGACTTCATCGATGAAATACGATGGCATGTGCGCATCGACGCCGTAAAGACCGAGAAAGGTCGTGCGGACAGAGGGTGGCTTGGATACGTCGTCGTAGTCGTACTCGACTGCGTCGATCTCCTTGCCCGGAAAGCCCAGGCGTTGACGCGATCTAAAGCGAACGAGCTCGTTCGATGGCGAATCGGTAGTGCCAAGCGGCGCGTCGTCGGGCGCAGCGAGCTCAAGCAATTCGCAGAAACGCATGAAGTTCATCTGCGTAGCGTTTCGCAGCAACGCGGGGAGTATTGCCGGAAGTAACGCCGGAAGCGGGGCCTTCAAAACGGCGCTCCGTCGCCTTTGCAATCCGCAA
This sequence comes from Caballeronia sp. M23-90, assembly GCF_053574605.1. Lineage (NCBI taxonomy): Bacteria > Pseudomonadati > Pseudomonadota > Betaproteobacteria > Burkholderiales > Burkholderiaceae > Caballeronia > Caballeronia sp. M23-90. The sequence goes on from NZ_JBSIPA010000033.1 coordinate 19,867, forward strand.
ACGTGATACGGCGTCCCGTGGGCAATGACACGATCACGAGCCGCGTGTAAAGGTTCACCGTCGCGTAGAGCGCGAGGAAGCGGTTCAGCATTTCGCCGAACAGCGCAAGATCCCCATCGCCAGCAAACTTGTCGCTCTGTAACGTCACCTCGATTTCCACGCCGCGCAGCAGGCCGCCCTTCACGAGTTTTTGCAGCGGACGATGCTTGACGTCGGTGATCGCTTCAATGCGACGGCGGTTTAGCTCACCGTCAGTCCAGTCGTAGAGCGCAAGTGAGCCGCGCAGGATCTCGGCATCAAGCAGCGAAAGGTAGTTTGGCGCCAGATGCGACAGCACGCGCCAGTGAAAACGATCGCCCGTCGGCGGATAAACAGGCAAAGTCGGCGCGCTCAGGTTCCTTACCGACGCGACATTCGTAAAGCCACCGCGCATACGATTGATGCCGGCTTCTCTCAAGCCCTTGCGAGGCAACATGCCATTCGTGCCGGTCACTGATAGCGAGAGCGTTTCATCGTGCATGGCGGTCTCGTTGTCCCAGGCGTGGCCGCCCAGCACCACCCACGTATTAAATCGCCCCGACGGCCCGCGCCGTGTGCGTGTGTGGAAATATCGTTCGGGCATTTCGTGCCGCAACATGCCGCCTCGATGGCGAAATGATGCAAACGGCGCGTACTCGAACCGTGAACCGTTCGATGTCTCAAAGCCGACCACGGCGTCGACTGAATACGGCTCGACAAAATTTCCGTTTGTTCTGACCGCGTGCACCCTGTATCAGGAAGCGCACACGGTTTCACAGCTGAAGGGCTCGCCGCCGGGATACGTCGGTTATGGGCAAGGTGGTGTGCTGACCGAAGCCGTGCGCCGCCGGCCGTATAGCGTGATTCTTCTGGACGAGGTCGAGAAGGCGCATCGCGATGTGCTCAACGTCTTCTACCAGGTCTTTGATCGCGGATTCATGCGCGATGGCGAGGGGCGTGTCATCGATTTCCGCAATACGGTGATTGTGATGACATCGAATCTGGGCAGCGATCAGATCATGGCTGCATACGATGCCGTGCAGGAAGCTGGTGGCGATGTAACCACGAGCATGTTGATGCAAGCCATCAGGCCTCAGTTGATCGATCACTTCCAGCCGGCGTTGCTTGCGCGTTTCCAGACGGTTGTGTATCGACCGCTTTCGGTTGAGGCAATGGCAACCATCGTGCGCATGAAACTGGATAAGGTGGCGCAGCGCGTCGAGCGCAAGTTCGGCTTGCCGCTCATTTGCGACGCCGCGTTGATTGACGAACTCGTACGCGCTTGCCAGTTGCCCGACTCCGGCGCACGCAATATTGACAGCTTGCTCGATCAGCAAATCCTGCCTGTGTTGTCGCGCGAGTTGCTTATCCGTGCGGCGCAAGACACGAAGGCCGCGGCGATCAAGCTTTCATATTCGGATGAAGACGGGATCGGCGTCGAGTTCGACATGTCCGCGGACGACATTACGTCATGACGCGCGGCGGCCCCGGTTTGTTCGAAGCGCTGACGGGTCACTTCGCCAATGGCGATCCGATCGACCTTCATAACCGCAACCAGCAAACATTCTTGTCGGTGCGCGACAACATCCAGCGGATCTTGAACAGCCGCCGCGACAGCCTTGCCCATCTGCCTGATTACGGTCTGGGTGATCTATCAAAGATCTATCGGCACATGCCTGCGTCCGCACATACGCTGCAACGTGAGATCGAAAGTACGCTGCTCAAGTATGAGCCGCGACTGAAGGCCATCGAAATCGAACCAGCCGACAAGCACGACGACATGCTGCTCAGCTTCACGATGACCTGTCATTTGCATCAAACCGGGCTCGTGCGTTTTGGTACGCATTTCGCACCCGATGGAAAAGCGCACCTCACGACACAGGACGAACGCTAGTCTACCAACGCCCCATCCACATCAAAAAAAGGATACGGCCCGTCAAATTGTTCGACATACGCGTGATGTGAAACCAGCCCGACGCCCGCGTTCCAGTAATGCAGCGCGAACGCGCCGGGTTCGAGCACAAAACGCGATGGGGCATCGGCATGCAGATCCAGCACAACCTGATGCGCAGTCGATGGCGCTATCGACGCGATCGTCCCGCCAAAACGTCGATGCACCGGCCGATGCACATGCCCGCACAACACACGTTCCACGTTCGGATGCTTCGCAACCAGCGCCTCGAGCTTGCCGGCAGCTTCGGCGTCGAGCGCCATGTCGTCCATATGTCCGATACCGGTTGCAAACGGCGGATGATGCAACGCGACGATAACCGGCCGCTCACGTGCTTCGTCCAACTGCTGTCCGAGCCACTGCAAGCGCGCGTCGCACAAAGTGCCGGGACTTGCATAAGGAATTTGCGAATCCAGCGCGATGACCCGTAACTCGCCAAGATCGAACGCGAATTGCACGAAGTCGCCACCCGCACCCTCTTTCCGCAAATAATCGGCAGCGAATACTTCGCGCAGCGTGGCGCGGTCGTCGTGATTGCCGACCATCACATACACCGGCATGGTCAGCGGCTTCAGACAATCGGCCACGTGCCGGTACTCTTCCACTGTCCCGAAGTCTGTCAGGTCCCCCGTCACCAGGACCGCATCGGGTCGCGGACTCATTGCGTTGAGACGCTCCACACAACGGCGCAGACAAGCTGCGGTATCGACTTTTCGATAAGCCAGCGCACCAGGAACCTTGATATGCAGGTCGGAAATTTGAGCTAACAGCATGACGGTATTTCTCCAGATTAGTGCAGCGCGACCCAGCCCTCGTCACGTACCGATATCCCTACGATAGTCCCTTGCGCGAGTTCCACCCGGCCGGGGACATCGACAATCAATGCATCGGCGGCAGCATCCTTGATCTTGAGGCGTGTGCGTTCGCCAAGGAACATTGCCGACTCCACCGCGCCGCGTAATTGCGCGGACTCGGGATTGACGAGTTCGGCGTCCTCCGGGCGGAAAAACACTTCTGACCGGCCGCCATCCTGAACACGCAACTGCGCGACGAGTCCCTTCACGTTGATCGCGCCGCCGGACGCAATGAACGCATCATCGCGGCACTCACCGGCCACACGATTCAACGTGCCGATAAACTGTGCGACCGCGCGCGTCGCGGGCTGGTAATAGATTTCGCGCGGCGTGCCGCATTGTTCAATCCGCCCTGCACTCATCACCACGATGCGGTCAGCAAGCGCCATCGCCTCCGACTGATCGTGCGTGACGTAAATGCTCGTCACGCGAAGCTCGCGCAACAGTGCGTTCATCTCGGCACGCAGGGTTTCGCGCAGACGGGCATCGAGGGCGGTCAGGGGTTCATCGAGCAACAAAACACGCGGTCTCGGCGCCAATGCGCGTGCAAGTGCAACGCGTTGCCGCTGCCCGCCGGACAACTCGGTGATCGGCTTGTCGGCGTGCGCGGTGAGTTCGGTCATCGACAGCAATTCATCGACCCGGCGCCGCGCCGCCGATGCCTCCACCTTCTGAATGCGCAGACCATAACCCACGTTGCCGCGCACCGTGAGGTTCGGGAACAGCGCATAGTTCTGGAATACCATGCCGACCTGACGACGTTCAATAGGCAGTGCGGTGACATCGTCGGCGCCAAAACGGACGTGGCCACCCGCGTCGGGCTTCTCGAGCCCGGCGATCAGGCGCAATGTAGTCGTCTTGCCGCAACCCGATGGCCCAAGCAATACAAGCGTTTCGCCGGGTTCTATCGATAAATCGACGGGTTCGAGCACGCGTTGTCCGCGGAACGTTTTCGCGCATCGGCTGAGGGTGACTGGGACGGCTTCGAGTCTCATCGTGCGGTCTTTACGGTTGGAGTTTGAACGGGCAGCGGGTCGGGGACACGCCGCAATGCACGTTTGCGTTTTGCCGCCGCGCGAGCGCTTTGTGCGCCGGCAGGATCGACGCCGAGCCACTGCATCGCGATCAACAATGGCAGCGTCATCAACAGGAAAAGTATCGTGTATGCGCTGCCGATTTCAAGGCGCACCGACGCATAGGCATCGGCGAGTCCGACGGGAAGCGTTTTCGTGTCGGGCGTATGCAGCATCCACGTCAGGTTGAATTCGCCGATGGACAACGTCAGCACCGCAAGCGCGCCGGCAACAATGCCAGGCCGCGCATTGGGCAGCACGATGGTAAAAAACCGCTGTGTGAACGACGCACCAAGGCTCGCTGCACCTTCTTCCATCGTGCGCAGGTCCGTTCCAGCGCAAACGGCCGCGACCGAGCGCACCATGAACGGCAGCGTGAACACGACGTGCCCTGCCACGATGAACCACATGCTGGAGCGAAACGCGCTCCAGCCGCCATACACGGAAAGCAGCGCTAGCGCCGTGGCAAGTCCGGGCAAGGCAATCGGCAATACGAGCAGCTCTTCGATCCACCTCGCCGAGCGGCTGTTGCTGCGCGCGAGCGCGTAGGCTGCGGGCACGCCTATCGCGAGCGTGATGGCGAGCGTGGCGAGCGCGATTTCTATCGATAACCAGACGGAGCCCTGGTACATCGCCCATACTTGTCCGAGCCATTTGAGCGTGAGTCCGCTCGATATGCCGCGAAAGTAATTGACGGTCAGGCCGGCCATCACCGACATCACGACGGGCACGACCATGAACGCGACGAGCGCGAGTGTGACGACCGTTTGTGCAGCAACGAGCAGACCGCGCGGCTTCATGAATTCAGGCATCGGTTGACCTCATGCAGTGGCCGCGACGGTCGCGCCGGTCAGACTGCGCGCAACCGCCAGCACGGCCCACGTGACAAGACCCAGCACAATCGACAAGGCCGCCGCCGTTGCCAGGTTCGCGTTGAGCGTGAACTCGGTGTAGATGGTCATAGGCAAGACGTCGAGGTCGGTGGCAAGCGTGAACGCCGTGCCGAATGCGCCCATCGCGGTCGCGAAACAGACGGCGCCCGCCGCGATCAACGCGGGCATCAGGGCGGGCAGGACGACATCGGCGAAGATCCGCCACGGCGATGCACCCAGCGAACGCGCCGCCTCTTCGAGCGACGCATCGAGCTTGGTTGCAGCCGCCATGACGGTGACGATCACGCGCGGTATGGAGAAGTAGAGATAGCCGAGGAACAAACCGCTGAGCGAGTACGCAAACACCCAGCGATCGCCGGTGAGCCGTGTGGAGATCGCGCCGATCAAACCCTGGCGTCCGGCCAGCATGATCACCATGAATCCCACCACCACGCCCGGAAACGCGAGCGGGAAGGTCAGCAACGCGACCAGCAGGCGCTTCGCCGGCACATCCCGGCGAGCGAGGAACAAGCCCGCCACTGTCGACAACACCAGCGTCGCCGCCGTCACCGCCAGTGACAACGCGATCGTCGCGACGAGGCTGTGCAGATAGCGCGCATTGGTCAGCACCTCGCGATACGCGCTCAACGCATTGGGCACGGCGCTCGCCTGCAGGAGCGCAACGAGCGGCAGCAACCAGAACGCGATGAACACCGCGAGCGCGGGCGCGAGCAACGCAATCCGTGCGCGCGTGGAGAAGGTGGAATCTTGCATGTCTGAAAATCAGTGCATCACACGAAGATACTCTTCGCCGAACGCACTTTGCTTCGCAGCCATCTTCGCGAAATCGACATCCTTCGCACGCGCATAGTCGGATGCCGGCAGGAATTTGGCGGCGACATCGGGCGGCAGCGTACCGCCACGCACCGGACGCAGGAACGCGTTGGCCCACAAGCGCTGCCCTGCGTCGGACAGCACGAAATCGAGCACCTTCTCACCGTTCGCCTGATGCGGTGCGCCTTTGACGAGGCTCATCACATACGGCACGACGATGGTCCCTTCCTTCGGAATCACGAACTCCACGTTCGCGTGATCCTTGTATTTTGCTCGATAAGCATCGAAGTCATAGTCGAGCAGGATTGGAATCTCACCGGACATCACACGCGCGTACGCAGTCTGCTTCGGCACGATCGGCGCGTTGGATTTCATCTTCGCAAACCAGTCGAGGCCGGGCTTGAAGTTATCGAGCGTACCGCCCAGCGCCTGGTTCACCGCAACCGCGCCGGCATAGCCCACGAACGCGGACGATGGATCCAGATACCCGACCATGCCCTTGTATTCCGGCTTCAACAAATCAGCCCATGAACGCGGCACGGGTTTGCCATCGAGCGCGTCCTTGTTCACGAAAAAGCCCAGCGTACCGGAGTGGATTGCGAACCAGTAACCGCTCGGGTCCTTCATGCCGGCCGGGATATCGTTCCAGTGCGCCGGCTTGTACGGCTGCACGAGATCCTTGTCCTTCGCCTGGAACGCCGACGACACGCCGAGATACACCACGTCGGCAATCGGGCTCTTCTGCTCGGCCATCATCTGCGCGATGGCCTGGCCGGAGTTCTTGTTGTCGAAGGGAACACGAATGCCCGTCTGCTTCTGGATGGCTTCGATCTGGCTCGCCCAGTCAGCCCATTCCGGCGGGCAGTTGTAGCAGATCGCGGTGCCGTCGGCATACGCGGCGCCAGCCGCGCAAAAGGTGGCCGTCGCGGCAAGCATCGTGGCGAGGAGTTGACGGATTTTCATGCAGGATTCTCCGGTTCGAGAGCGGCCATCCGGGCCGCAGGTTCGATGTATGACGCGATAGTCGCGCCGGTTCGCACGTTATGAGGCAACTTGAAGGGAATGGGCTCATTAGCTTCGTTCGCGGCTTCGTCGATGGCTTTGCTGTCGGACAAACCGAGCTGCTTCGCCAGATGACGCCATGCGTGCCGGCCGATCTCGCGATTCGGCGTGGCGACGCTCGAAAGCGCGGTCGATAACCACTCGCCGAGTGGAATGCCATCGAAGCCAAGCACGGAGATATCGCCGGGAACCAGCAGACCCGCATGACGCAGGCCGCGAATCACGATCATCGCGAGGCGGTCGTTGCTGCAAAAGAGCGCGGTCGGACGGCGCAGCGGGTCCGAAAGATGCGCGAGCAAGCTGGCCGGCAACTCTTCCGCGTTGAAGTCCATCTCGAGCGGTGGGTAGGGCGTGAGGCCGGCGTCGAGCATCGCATCTTCATATCCGCGATACCGCAGCCGGGCGCGATCCGATTCGGCAAACGACCCGGCAAGCATCAGGATGCGTTTGTGGCCGCGCTGCAGGAGTGCGCGCACGCCATCGCGCGCGGCCCGCCTGTTATCCACCGATACCGCCGCACGGCACGCGGTGTCGTTATGCGCGAGCACATACGGCAGCCCGATGCGATCGAGTTCATCGAGCAGCGGATTGGATTCGGCATCGGCCACGGTCGCAATCAGGCCGTCCACGCGCTGCTCGCGCAAGGTCTCGATGGCGCGGCGTTCGCGCCCACTGTCGTAGGCGGTAGTCATCAGCATCAGCCGATAGCCGCTGGCGGACGCGGCTTCATCGATACCTTGCAGCGACTCTGCAAACACCGGATTGGCGAGCGTCGGCACGACCACGCCGACGAGCCGCGTGCTCACCCCACGAAGCTGCCGGCCGCGCGCGCTGGGCATGAAATCCAGCGCTTCGATGGACTCGCGCACCTTTGCGAGCGTCTCGGCGTTGAGCAGCTCCGGCGTGTTGAGTGCACGCGATACGGTGGCAATGGAGACGCCGGAATGTGCGGCAACGTCTCTGATGGTGGAGTGCATGGGCCAGTCGGGAAAGAGATGAAAACGGTTACAGCGGACGGATTATCTGAGCGCCGTGTGACGCTGGCATGACTGCCTGTGAGCCTGAGCGTCATCTTTTTGGAACCCGTCCTTACCAACTCTTTCTGCTTGTTATGTGGAAGTAACCGTGGCGAAAGCGCAGCGCCTTTTGCGCTTCATGTGCAGGTGTTCCAATGCGGGCGGAAACGAAAAATGGCCATCAAGTCCGGACTCGTCCCCACAGGCCACGCGGCCACCCGCTTTACACACAACAAACGACATCGGAGCTTCACACATGTTTCGTCGAGCCTTACTGGTTGGCGTACCCACTGCAGCAATGGCCATCGGCCTCTATGCATGCGGCGGCGGCAACGACAGCAACCCCGACTCGTCACAGTCGATCCAGAACCGTCTCGCGACGGCCACGCCGATCAAGCACGTCGTCGTGATCTATAACGAGAACGTCTCGTTCGATCATTACTTCGCGACCTACCCGAACGCAGCGAACCCGGCCGGCGAGCCGGTGTTCACGGCCGCCGCGGGC
>NZ_JBSIPA010000340.1:0-7280 GCF_053574605.1 Caballeronia sp. M23-90
ACCACCGATCTCCGGCGACGACATCTGGGTACCCGGACAGCTCGGCAACGCCCGCGCCGGACTCGGCATCAAGCGGCAAGAATGGTCCATAAAAGACGCTGCCAGCGCAGCCATCGCGATCAAGGCGCTCGAGCAGCCCGAGCCGCGCGTGGCGCTCGGCATTGCGTTGCGCGGCGTGGCGCACGCTGCGCTGGATCTCTCCGACGGCCTCGCGGGCGACCTCCTGCACATATTGAAGCGCTCGAACATGCGCGCGACCGTCGACGTGGATCTCGTACCGCGCTCCCCCGTTATCGATGCATTGCCGGCGGCCGCCCAGTTGCCGTGCGTCCTCGCCGGCGGCGACGACTACGAACTCTGCTTTACCGCGCCAGTCGAGGCGCGCGCAAAAATCCAACGCTCGGCCAAGCAGGTGGGCGTGCTCGTGACGCGCATCGGTACAATCGAGGGTCTTGCTGCTCTCACTGACACGCCCGCCATCGACTGGCGCAATCATGCCGGTCCCGTATCGTTTACGGCATCGGGCTACGACCACTTTCATGCAGACTGACCCGATCACCGAGACTATCGACGACAAACCGCGTCCCAAGCCAAAGCGCCGGACGAGCGCCCGCTTCATGCTGTCGCATCCGCTTCACATCCTGTCGCTGGGTTTCGGCAGCGGCTTGTCCCCGGTTGCGCCCGGCACCGTCGGCACATTGTTCGCGTGGGCGTCGTTCGTGGCGTTCAACCCGTACCTCACCGTTGCCGAATGGGCCGTGCTGATCGCCGTGGGCTTCGTCGCCGGGTGCTGGTTCTGCGGCTTCACGGCGAAGAAAATGGGTATCGAGGATCCGTCGCCGGTCGTGTGGGACGAGATCGTCGCGTTCTGGCTGGTGTTGCTGCTTGTCACGCCCGCCACGTTCACCGGACAGTTGTGGGCGTTTATCGTGTTCCGCTTCTTCGATATGGTTAAACCGCCGCCCATCAGCTATTTCGATCGTCATCTGAAGGGCGGTTTCGGCATCATGTTCGATGACATCGCGGCCGCGTTTTTCTCGTTGCTCGTGATCGCGCTGTGGCGCATGACGATTTGATGCCGCGCGTTATCGATCCTCTCTTGCCCACACGATCAGCCCACTAGCGAGTCCCATCATGGCCACCGATAAAGTCGTCCACCAGCTCGCCATTCGTGCCGGCAACAAACTGCGTGATGAGCGCCTGATGCTCGCGACGGCGGAATCGTGCACGGGCGGCATGGTCGCGGCTGCGATGACGGATATTTCCGGCAGCAGCGCGTGGTTCGAGCGGGGGTTCGTCACGTATTCGAATGCCGCCAAGACCGAGATGATCGGCGTGCCGGCCGACCTGATCGAGCGTCACGGCGCGGTGAGCGAACCGGTTGCCAAGGCCATGGCCGAAGGTGCGCTCAGGAACAGCCGGGCGCAGGTTTCGCTGTCCATTACGGGCGTAGCGGGTCCGGGCGGCGGTACGGAAACCAAGCCGGTCGGCATGGTTTCATTTGCATGGAGCAACCGGCTGCATACCTCTGTCGAGACGCAGTTGTTCAAGGGCGACCGCGAACAGATTCGCACCCAGGCAGCGGCGCATGCGCTGCGCGGTCTGCTCGAACTATTAGAACGAAGGGAACGGTGAACAAGCGGATGTTGGCTAGACAGGCAAAAACCGGAACCGCGAATCATGGGTGGGCGTGCTGATGCCGGCGTTTGCCTACGACACGGCTCAGATCATCAAATGGCTCGGCGCATCTACCGTGGCCAAGGCGCGCGGGTACGTCGACGAAGTCAGGCACCTGCACTGGGACAACGACGTTCTGCGTGCCGACGTGAAAGGCACCCAGCGCCAGCCGTATCACGTCGAAGTGAAGTTCCGTGACGACCGTGGCGCGATCTCAGCCCAAGGCCGCTGTTCGTGCCCGGTCGGATTCGGCTGCAAGCACGCTGCCGCCGCGTTGCTCGCGACCGCCAGCGACAAACCCGACGAACCCGACTCAGTACGCGCCGAAGTCGCCGGCTGGCTTGAAGGATTTCGCTCACGGTTTGCATCGACACGCAGTACGGCTGCGAAGAAAACCACCGAAGCAAATGGCGCCCTGGCGCTCGCTTACGTGCTCGGCACGTCGCGCGTCATGCGCATGCCCGAGGTCGCGCTGCACAAGGTGCGCCTGAGCCCGGACGGCTCGCTCCAGACGCTCGACCGGCCCTGGACCAATCTCGACTCAGCGCTCGTCAAACAGCCGAAATTCGTAAGCGACGACGACCTGACCATTCTTCGTGCGCTGATCATCGGACGCACGCGCAACGACTTCGGCGGCTTCGCCTTGCACGGCGAAGAAGGCGCGGATTTGCTGCAGCGCATGCTCGCAACCGGACGCCTTTTCACGGCCACGCCTTCGTCGCGGGATGTGGGCGAACCGCGCCGGCCGTTGACGCAGGGCGAAGCGCGGCCGGGACGCATTGAATGGACGCCGGACCCGGACGACCGCGTGCGGCCCGTGCTGCAAACGGAGCCGGCATCGACCTTCGTCATCACGACCGAACCGTTGTGGTTCGCCGATGCCGAAACGCGCGAAGCCGGCATCGTCGACATGCCTCAGCCGGCGCGGCAACTCGTCGATTATCTAGCGATGCCGCCCATCTCGCTCGCCGAAGCGCCGCTTGTCGGCGCCATGTTGCGCGAGGTCGCGTCCGACCTGCCGCCGCCTCCGGGCCACGAAACGCTGAATCTACAGATCGTCGATATTGAACCGGTGCCCGTGCTCGTGCTCGACACGCAGTCCATTAGCGGAACATGGCGGCCGCGTGAGGAACGCACGGGGGCGAGCGTGCTGGATTTCGCCCTGCTGAGTTTCGATTACAGCGGCTTCAGCATCGACCCCACGCACGCCACTACGATCTTGCGCACGGAGTCCGGCGACATGGTCCAGGTGAAGCGCCGTCACGACGTGGAAACGCGGTATTCGAACCAGCTCTACGAGCTTGGATTTCGCAAGATTCCGGCGCACCAGCGCTTCGGACCGAAGGCCATTCCGGCCGGCGTGCTCGGCTTGCCGGCATCGGCCGCCTGGGCCTTGTTCACGAGCGACACCGTGCCGTCGTTGCGCGAGGACGGCTGGCGCATTTCCATGTCGCCGGAATTCCGCTTCGATTTCATCGAGATCGACGATATCCAGGGCACCGCGCACCACAGCACCGACGGCTGGTTCGACCTCGAACTCGGCATTGCCGTCGGGGAACGGAGCGTGCGGCTGGAGCCGCTGCTCGCCGACCTGTTCCAGCGCGACCGGCGCTGGCTGGCGGGGGCGATCGATTCGATTCCGGATGACGAAGGCATCGAACTCAACACCGATCTCGGCGAACGACTGCGGCTGCGTGCATCGCGGATCAAGCCGGTGGTGCGCGTGCTGATCGATCTGTTTGACACCCTCGGTACGCAACCGCTGCGCGTCTCCGAAAAAGACGCCGGCCGTCTGGAAGCGCTCACCGACACCGGCCGCTGGCAGTTCCACGGTGATGTCTCCATCCGTGAACTCGCGCAACGATTGCAGGAAGGACCGGGATTGCGTGAAGTCCCGGTCCCTCGCGGCTTGAACGCAGAGCTTCGCGTCTATCAGCGCGAAGGCCTCAACTGGATGCAGTATTTGCGCGAACGCAACCTGTCCGGCGTGCTTGCCGATGACATGGGACTCGGCAAGACCGTGCAGACGCTCGCGCACATTCTCGTTGAAAAGGAATCGGGCCGGCTCGACCGTCCCGCGCTCGTAGTGCTGCCGACTACGCTCGTTCACAACTGGCGAGAGGAAGCGAAGAAGTTTGCGCCCGATCTTCGCGTGCTCGACCTGCATGGTCCGCAACGCAAGGATCGCTTCGATCAGATCAGCGAGCACGATCTCGTGTTGACCACGTACCCGCTGTTGTGGCGCGACTTGGCCATGTTGTCGCAGTACGAGTATCACTTGCTGATCCTCGACGAAGCACAGACCGTGAAAAACGTCGCGACAAAGGCTGCCAAGGGGATTCGTGATTTGAGTTCGCGGCATCGGCTTTGTCTGACGGGTACGCCGCTTGAAAATCACCTGGGCGAGTTGTGGGCGCAGTTCGATTTCCTGCTGCCGGGATTCCTTGGCACGCAGAAAGATTTCACCAAACGCTGGCGCACGCCCATCGAAAAATACGAGGACCCGGTGCGCCGTGATCTGCTCGTGCGGCGGATCCGGCCATTCATGTTGCGTCGAAGGAAAGACGAAGTCGCGAAGGAATTGCCGCAGAAGACGACTATTGTGCGGACTGTATCGCTCGAGGGTTCGCAGCGGGATTTATACGAGACCGTGCGAATCGCGATGCAGGAAAAGGTGCGAATGGCGGTGGCCGATCAAGGTTTGGCGCGCAGCCATATCGTCGTGCTGGAGGCGTTGTTGAAGCTGCGTCAGGTTTGCTGCGATCCGTCGCTGGTGAAGCTCACGCGGGCGAAGCGCGTCGAGGAATCGGCGAAGCTCGATTTGCTGCTCGATATGCTGCCGGAGTTGCTTGAAGAAGGACGTCGCGTGCTGCTGTTTTCGCAGTTCACGGGGATGCTTGCGATCATCGCCGCCGCGCTCGATAAAGCCGGTTTGCCGTACGTGACGTTGACGGGCGATACACGTGATCGCGTGACGCCGGTGACGCGTTTTCAGGATGGCGAAGTGCCATTGTTCCTGATCAGTTTGAAGGCGGGTGGAGTTGGGTTGAACCTGACCGCCGCCGACACCGTGATTCACTACGATCCGTGGTGGAATCCCGCGGCGGAGAATCAGGCGACGGACCGTGCGCATCGGTTGGGGCAGTTGAAGCCGGTGTTCGTTTACAAGTTGATCGTGGCGGGGAGTATTGAGGAGCGCATCGTGGCGATGCAGGACCGTAAGGCCGCTCTCGCCGATAGTATTCTGCGTGAGGACGCAGCAGCCGGGGCCAAGTTCTCGGCGGAGGATATTGAGGCGTTGCTGGCGCCGATGCCGCAGGGGTGATGTGTATTTTTTGGACGCTTTTTGGCGCCTTGGGTGGGGGGCGCGGGGTCGGAGTTGGTGCCGGGTTGCTGCTTTTTAGGCTACCGCGCGTTTCGTTCTAGCTGATCTCTTTCGCACTATTAGCCACTGTGCGTGGCGGCACTTCATTTCTTTGTCCAACGGCGACAAAGAAACGAAGCAAAGAAAACGCCTTCCAACCGCTAATTCATAAGTGTCCCGAGCGTGCACTGACAACTGTTTGGTACGTCAGAAGAACGCTCGACGCCGGAATTCAGAACACTTGAACCCCTCCCCCTCCGGCAACAGATACCCACACGCTTCGCCACCAGTAACTGTGGCAGTCAATACGGAAACCTGGCCAAAGTAAAACAACAGGTTGAGCCATAACGGCTCTACAGCATGCTGAACTTGCCGAGACTTCGCAACCGGTGGTCCCAGGCAAGCACGGGCGCAACGGAACCAGTACAGCCACGCCCTCCGTTTGGGCGCCAGCGCGCGCAGCGCGGAGGCCTAATTAGCGGATTCCCACACTGGTGGCGAAGCGTGTGGGTTGCCGTGTTCGGAGGGGGAGGGTTTCAAGTGTTCTTGATTGCGGCGTCGAGCGTTCTTGTGAAGTACCAAACAGTTATCACTGCACGCTCGGGACACTTATGTGCCGTCGGTGGAAAGGCGTTTTCTTTGCTTCGTTTCTTTGTCGCCGTTGGACAAAGAAATGAAGTGCCGCCACGCACAGTGGCTAATAGTGCGAAAGAGATCAGCTAGAACGAAACGCGCGGTAGCCTAAAAAGCAGCAACCCAGCACCAACCCCAACCCCAACCAACCAAAAACCCCTCCCCGAGCGCCAGCGAAAACTCAAACCACCACAGTCTGCGCCTCACCAGCCTTCGACTCCCGAACCCGCCCGATCGCCCAAACCTGCTCCCCTGCCGCCGACAAGATTCCCGTTGCAGCTTCGGCGTCAGCCGCATCCACAACAACGACCATCCCGATCCCGCAATTGAACACTCGATGCATCTCCGCATCAGCCACACCGCCGTGCTTCTGCAGCCACGAGAACAACGGCGGCAGCGGCCACGCCCGATGATCCAGCTCAACGGTCAAGCCATCGCGCAGAACCCGCGGAATATTCTCGACCAGCCCGCCGCCGGTGATATGCGCCATGCCCTTCACTGCCATCTGCGACATCAGCGACAACAACGGCTTCACATAAATATGCGTCGGCGCCATCAGTGCATCAGCAAGCGTTCGGCCATCAAAATCGGCATTCAGGTCCGGCTGCGCACGCTCGATGATCTTGCGCACCAGCGAATACCCATTCGAATGAATCCCCGACGAAGCCAGACCCAAAACCACATCGCCCGGCTTGATGGTCGAGCCATCGATAATCTTGCTCTTTTCCACCGCGCCAACCGCAAATCCCGCCAGATCGTATTCGCCATCGGGATACATGCCCGGCATTTCGGCGGTCTCGCCACCGATCAACGCGCAACCGGCCAGCTCGCAACCCTGCGCAATGCCCTGCACCACGGTCGCGGCCGTATCCACATCCAGCTTGCCGCAGGCGAAATAATCGAGGAAAAACAATGGCTCGGCGCCTTGCACGAGAATGTCGTTCACGCTCATGGCGACGAGATCCTGGCCGACGGTATCGTGCTTGTTCAGTTGAAAAGCGAGGCGCAGCTTGGTGCCTACGCCGTCGGTGCCGGACACGAGCACCGGCTCCTTGTAGCGTTTGGGCACTTCGAACAGCGCGCCGAATCCGCCGATCCCCCCCAACACGCCGTCGCGCATGGTTTTCTTGGCAAATGGCTTGATCCGGTCGACGAGCGCGTCGCCGGCATCGATGTCCACGCCCGCATCGCGATAGGACAAACCTTGGGCGGGTGCGCCCGTGCGCTCTGGGGCGGATTTCGGTTGATTCATGGGGGATCGGCGAGAAGGTCGGTAAAATGAGATTTTAACCGATGCTGGCCGTCCAACCTGATTTCTCGCAGTTCCCGGCCGCGGCTCCAAAGTACCGTTCCACCCCTTTTTGAGACTCACGCCTATCCGGCGGGTGTCTCGACCTTGCGCTCAATGCCTTTTGCACCGGTTCATGCCGGACATCAGCGAAATTGAGCGCGCCGTTTTCAAGACACGCCCTGACGGAACCGATTGCCCGTGCAACGCCAACTGACGCTCGATCTCGGCACGCCGCCGCTCGCCACCTTCGACAATTTTTTCGCCGCCGGCAACCACGAGCTGGTCACGCGCCTTCGAGTTCGCGCAGGCGCGTGA
>NZ_JBSIPA010000341.1:0-7388 GCF_053574605.1 Caballeronia sp. M23-90
GCCGCGATGGTTGCAAGGAGGATGGTCGGTTCGAGCGCGGTGATCGGGCGAAAGTTGATCTGATCGGCAATGGACGCGTTATCGGCGAGAAACACGGCGTCGAATTTCGCCGCTTCCGCAATCTGCGCGACGCGCACGTAGTGCTTCACGTCGATGAACGCGTGCGGATCGGCATCGGCAAGTCGCCATGCGGATGGCACGAAACCCGAATGCAGGATGTTGACGTTGAGATGCAGGCGACGGGGCGACAGGTTAGTCATGGACAGTCCGTTGTTTGATCTGCAGGCCGCAAGACCTGAGCTTTGATTGACCAGTCTTCCATTTTCAAGCCGACCGTCGTTGAGCGCGACCAATAAATCCGTCAATCGATATACCGCATAGCACTAAGCGTTCAAGGCGCACGGCGCTTAAGCAAATTTGCAGCAAACCTTAGATCAAATCAATCGTTAAGCTGGCCAGTTTGCCTCGCTAGACTATTTTGTCGGCGTCGCAGCGCGCAAGCACAAGCTCATTCAACCAATCAAGGAGTACGCCATGGGCGTGACGGCCATCAATGTGCGCAACCAGTTCAGGGGGCACATCAAGGAGATCATTCGCGGGTCCGTGCTTTCGGAGGTCGACGTGGAGACGCCGAACGGAATCGTGACATCGGTCATCACGACACGGTCTATCGATGAACTTGAGCTCAAGGTCGGCACGGAAGTTGTTGCGCTGGTGAAGTCCACGGAAGTGTCCATCGCGCGTCTTTGAACGGCGTTTAATTTGCGGAGAAATGAATGACCACGTCAGCACCGTCGGACGCCGCGCTTTACGCGCGTTTCGCCGAAGTATTCAAGCACATTGGCGAAGGCGCGCTTGAGCGTGAGCAGAACCGCGAACTTGCGCGTGATGCAGTCGCGCAATTGAAGGAGAGCGGTTTCACGGCGCTGCGCGTGCCGCGGGAATATGGCGGTTCTGGCGTCAGTCTGCCGCAATACTTCCGCTTGCTGACGCGTTTGGGCGAAGCTGATTCGAACTTGCCGCAGATCATTCGCGCGCATTCGGGGTTCATTGAACAGCGACTTGAAAGCGACGATATTGCGGCACGCGAACGATGGCTCGGGCGCATTGCCAAAGGCGAAACAATTGGCGCGGCGACATCGGAGCGCACGGGCTCAACGCATAACAGCGTGACCGTGATTGCCGATAAAGATCCCGCCTATGTCCTGCTTAATGGAGAGAAATACTACAGCACCGGCACGCTCTATTCGGAATGGATCAACGTAGCCGCACACGATACACAGAACGACCTGCACGTGCTCGTGCGCAGCGATGCACCCGGCGTTGCGCGCAATGACGACTGGGACGGTTTCGGCCAGCGCCTGACGGCAAGCGGCACGACACGCTTTGATAACGTCCGCGTTCCGGTCGAGCAGATCCTGTCCCGGTATAAAGCCTCCGAGCCTCGCCGCAATTCCCTGCTTACTGCGTTCTACCAGACCGTCCATCTCGCCACGCTGGCGGGCATCGCCCGCGCGGTATTGCGCGACGGCGTCGAGTTTGTTCAAGGCCGCACACGCACTTTTGGCGTCGCCGGACAATCGAGTCCGCGTGACAATCCGCTTGTGCATCGTGTAGTGGGACGGCTTGGAAGCCTCGCTTATTCCGCCGAAGCACTGGTCGACGCGGTTGCGTCGGCGCTTGAACGGGTGCATCAGGCGCGCAACGAGGGAAGGGCAACGACGGCGGACTACATTGCGGTCGATATCCAGGCCTACCAGGCGCAACAGATCGTACTCGAACAGGTGCTCGAGGCAGCGACGCTTTTATTTGAAGTGGGTGGTGCTTCGGCGACGAGCGAAACACGCAGGCTCGACCGCCACTGGCGCAATGCACGCGTCATTGCCTCGCATAATCCCGCGATCCAGCGTGAGGCCGCTGTTGGCAATTACCATTTGAATGGAACGGCTCCGGACGAGCGTTTCAGTCTGGCGCACGCATCGGCGCAAACCGCAGGAAAAACGCTTGGGCCAGGCGAGCGGACGGTAGTCCAGGACGACGAGTTTGTCGGAACCGGCAAATGAAAGTGCTGAACTTGCTTCGATCGCGTCAAGGTAAACCCGCGGTCGCCGCAATGCTTCGCATTACGACAACCGCGTGCAGATCAGCAGGCTGATCTGGCAGTGCTCAAAACTCAGGCTGGAACGATGTTCGACGCCTGCTTGCCCTTCGGTCCTTGCTTCACTTCGAACGTGACCTTTTGATTCTCCTGAAGGCTCTTGAAGCCTTCTGCCTTGATTTCCGAGAAGTGCGCGAACAGGTCTTCGCCGCCGTCATCCGGCGTGATGAAACCGAAGCCCTTTGCATCGTTGAACCATTTGACCGTACCGGTTGCCATGAGTGTGTCCAGAAAAATTTAAAGCAAAAAAATGAAAGTAGAACCGAGGATAAAGCCAGGGCGCCGAGACGCGTCGCATTGCATTGTTGTGACAAGACTTCGCCAAATGCTTGAACGTGTCCGTAACGAAGATACCTTGCCGTGCAGGACGCTCTTGGAATTATCGCGATTCAATTGTACGCCGTGCCAATATTTATTGAAGCTTTCCAAACCGGAAAAGCTGCAATGCGAAATCCGCCGGCGCGCGGGTTTCAGCTTAACGCAAATAATCGGGTTTACTAAAGCCCTGAAAACGCTCATCCACGACCTGGCGGAACTGCGGCGATTGGTAAGCGGCGGCAATATCCTTCACATACGGCTTTTGCAGATCGTTTGTACGTACCGCCACAACGTTCAGGTAATAAGGCGGAATTTTCTCCGGCAGAAGCGCGTCGGTCAGCATCAGGCCGGCGGCAATAGCGAAGTTTCCATTCACAAACGCATAGTCGACGTCGTCGAGCGAGCGCGCAATTGGGCAGCATCCAGAGGCAGTGACTTTATCCGGTGCGGGTTTGTTGCAATATTGGGCTCGGACGAATTGACCGGGTCGACCCCCGGCTTGAGTGTCACCAGCCAATTTATTGCAACTGCAAGATCGCGCAGGCTTGACTGGTGACATCGTTCGGAAGTGAAACAGTCGCGCCATCTTTTACATCAGCCAGACTTTTTGATTTGTGGCTGTATATACCAATAGGCGCCGTCGGAACCTTGACGAGCTGACTCAGTGGCAGCTTGTGATCGTCCAAAAATTTTTTCGGGTAGGTTTCGTGCTGGATCGCGTTGGCGTCGAGGGCACCGTCCGCAAGCGCGAGATTCGGCTGAACATAGTCGGTGAATTCGACAATGGCGACCTTGCAGCCCTCTTTCTCCAGCAGCGGCTTGATGCCATAGCGGATCTGGTCCACGTAAGGTCCGGCTGTCGCGCCGAAGCCGATCTCCTTCTTGTCCGGATCGGCCGCATGAGCCGACGCGGTTATAACGGACGCAAGCAACGACACATGGATTCCCCGCAGCAAAGTCATTCTCTCTCTGATTTGTTCTCGAGTGGTTAGCTTGCAAACAGCTTGCCGACAAGAACTTAGCGCAAACGTAATCTCCTGCTAAACAAGAAATTCTCCTTTGATATGCGGCGTCATTGCAGCAAGGTTTCAATGCTCCGAATACGCGAGCAAGCTGCCGTCCTTCAGCAGCCGCTCGAGATGCCGCGCAATGTCCGGCGCGCCGGTCATTTCGCCGAAGCTTCCGCGGGTCATCGGGCCGAATGCGAAGAGGCCGGGAGACACGTTGCCGTCGGCGTCGAGTATGCGGCTTTGAAGATCGGTATCGAGACCTGTCTTCACAGCATCCAGACGCGCGAGCCTGCTTTCGAGCAATGACTTCACGAGCGGGTTTCTATCTATGTCGCGAGCCGGTCCCGTGCAGAACACCACGGCGCCGAATTCATGTTCCTCGATGTGTCCGCCGCGGCGTTTGAGTCCCACGCGAAAGCCGTGCAGGGAACGCTGTATTTCGCCGATACCGGCCGTTATCACGTTCATCTGTCCCGTTCCGATTGCGTGTTCAATGGCCGCGTGAATTTGCGGCGCGATACGGAACCGATGCACGTCCCAGAACGGCAGCAACTTTCTGACAACACGGCGTTGCTCGTGCGCGGGCAACGCGTTCCAGATGCGCGGAAGCTCGAAACGAAATGCGTCTGCGGCGGGCTGCCAGCCGTTGTTCGCCTGTTTGTCACGCGCGATCCGCTGTCGCAGTATTTTCACCAGCTCGCGCGCGGTGGAAGGGGGCGCCGTGTTGCCGAGGAAGTCGGCGGCGTCGGCGAAAATGCCGTGCGGTTGCGCTCGCAAACCGCGCCGCGAGATCGCCGTGATGTTTCCACTATGCTCGCGTCCTATCAGCGTCACGGCGACATCGGCCATGGTCAGGCCCGTGCCGACCAGCAGCACGGATGCATCTTGCGGGATCGCGTGCAACGCGTCATGTGACCATGGATGCGCGATCAGACGCGGATCTCGCAACGCGTTTTCATCGATACGTCCCGGTGGTTGCGACGCCGTATGTCCAAAGCATAGCGCCACACGCTGCGCTTCGAGTTGGCCGCCGTCGTCCAGTTCGACGATGTAACCCGAGTTGCTTCTGGTCAAGCCCATAGCGCTCGCACGACGATGACTCACGCGCACGTGCGCAGCGGCTTCAGCCACGACGTCTTTCAAGGTTGCATCGACATATTCGCCATACCGCTGACGGGACACGTAGTAGTGGCCTTGTTCATCTACACTGCCTGCGTCCAATGCCTCATGTTGCTTGAGCCAGCGTGTGGCGTGCGTCGAGTCATTTGCGAAGAGGCTCATTCGGTCGCTCGGGACGTTGATCCGGTGCAACGGCTCTGTCGTTCCATAAGCGATTCCACGACCCAGATCCGCCGATGGCTCCACGATAATGAAGTTGAGATCCACGCCAGCAGGGCGTGCCTGGATTGCGTGAATCACAAACGCGACGCCTGTAAATCCGCCTCCAATGACGAGTATGTTCGCCACGGTTCCGTGATCCGGTGTTGCCGATGAATCGATCATGATGCTGAAGTCTCGTAAAGCGCCTGTTTGGAGCAGGCCACAGCGTGAGCAAGGTGTGTCATGTCGATTGCCTGGCGTTCACGGTCGTTACGCATACGGTACTTGAATGCATCGCTCAGAACGTGGAGGAACTCGAACGGGACGGGGCGAGCATGCGCGAAACTGATCTTTCACGTGGCCACGAAGCGAGCCGGGGTCGTCCCGCATGCATTAAATGTTCGCCACCGGGTTTGATGTTATGACAACGCCGATTCATTCTCGCGCGGTGAAGCCTGCAATCAGGTGTCGAGGATACATCAGACCGGCCATCCATAGAACGCTGCGTAAAGCTTGAAATTCACTAAGCTAGTGAGGAACCGCGGCACCTGGCTGGGAGAAAGCAAGCTCGGCCGGGGACGGACAATGATCAGAATCACAGGCTCTTCAGACTCGGCGGAAATTGAACAATAGCTTTTAGTATTAATTCGGATGGCTAACTAAATGCCAACTGTGATCAGATCGTCTTTCTGGTGCTTTGAAGCGCCGACGCATTTCCACCGCAGTAGGAGCGACGACGATCTAACGGCATGAACTGCTACGCAACATTTAGCGTTTCGCTTCAAAACTGAGTCAGCCCTCGGTTTGTCTGATGTTAAGCGTGACGCTGTTCGCGAGCATACAATCCCTGTTTTATCGAAAGCTAAAAGTAATGTTGAGACGCTTTGCGTGACAATTGTTTTGATGCGGTAAACAAACGCACCACGCCAGAACTTCGAAATTAAACGCGTTTTCGGTGGACTTACCCGTCGAAGCCGACAAAAACCACATCCGGGTTTCCTGTCGCGCGTCAACCGGGTTAACATTCCGCGCTCACCTTCCCATGGCGGCGGCCCGGCCAAAGGCCTGCCGCATAGCGGAATCGGCTGGAATCGCCTGCCCTGTCAGGGTGAAACTGATTTGCCTCCGACCGCCGCGTCCGGTAAGGTGACGCTTCCACCGTGCGCTCGCATGGGCAGTGAGTCCTACCCATCTTTGAGAAAACAGAAATGAACAAGCAAGAACTCGTTGACGCCGTGGCGTCCGCTACCGGCACCAGCAAGGCTGCGGCTGCCGAGGCTATCGATGCATTTATCTCTACCGTGACGCAAGCCGTTGTGAACGGCGACAGCGTTCAGTTCGTCGGCTTCGGCACGTTTAGCACGGGTGCGCGTGCTGCACGCACCGGCCGCAACCCGAAGACCGGCGACACCATCCAGATCGCCGCTGCCAAGACGGTCAAGTTTACCGCCGGCAAAGCGTTCAAGGATTTGGTGAACCAGTAAGACTGGCCGTCATGTCCCGCATCGCGTTCTAGCGTCGGACACGGTCGAGCACCGCTTGGGCGGTGCTCGTGGAGCGGGCCGGATCCATCAGCGATCCGGCCGTTTCAAATCTGGCTGCACTTCGAGGCCATGATCAACCAAGGCCGTGGTCAAGCAATCATTCTTTTCGAACATTCCCTTCGGTCCTTTACACGTCAATCCTTCTGACTCGTGGGCGCTTGCTTACTCCTTTCGATCAGGATTGATGTCTGACACTTGGTCGCTCCACCATTCAGCGCAAGCTAACGCGCTCGCGACAAGTCCTCAAGAACCTTCACCAGCAGTTGCTTGAGTGATTTTCGCCTGGGCAACGCGCCTTCGCTCGAATCTCCGGCAACCCGGATGAGCGCAAATCCCACAATCTGCGCGGCCACCAGAGCGCCGCGCTCGCGCGCTTCACGGCCGCCTATTGCCTTGACTAACGGCGCAATGAAGTCGCGGTGAAGGTATTCCGAGAGTATGGGTCCGGCCGTCACGCTGCCTATGGAAGCCAGCAACAAGCGCAACGGATCGTATCCCGAGCGCCATGCGTCGTCATCGACTTCGCCCATGAGCAAGCTCGCCGCGCGTTCCGGCAACGCTTCGATCCCGTCTGCCAAGAGCGCTTCGACTTCAAACGCCTGCGATGCAATCTCGCGGAACAGGTTTTCCTTCGAGCCAAAGTAACGCAGCACCATGGCCGGGTCGAGGTTGGCATCGGCCGCGATTTCACGAACGCCCACGCCGTCGTAACTGTTCTGCGAGAAGCGGATTTTCGCGGCATCGAGGATACGCGCGCGCGACGCTTCGGAATCTCGCGTGACCTTTTTCGGGGTCTGCATCGTGAAGGGTCGCCCTTTAACTTTAAACTCTGATTTTATCAACAGTCGTTGACAAGCGCCATTTCCGAATTTAGTCTACGACCGTTGACTTAACAAGGAGCGATCATGCGTCTTGACGGAAAGCGCGCTGTCATCACCGGCGGAAGCAGCGGCATCGGATTCGAAGCCGCGAAATTATTCATCGAGCAAGGCGCGCGCGTCGCGCTGATTGCGCGCGACCGTGCCCGGCTGGACCCGG
>NZ_JBSIPA010000342.1:0-7375 GCF_053574605.1 Caballeronia sp. M23-90
GCCGGGCATGACGAACAGGATGGACGCGATTGCGAAGCCGGGAATCATCTTTCCCGCCAGCCGATGAAACGGTCTCGGCGACGCGTAGCGCAACCAGCCAGCTTGAGCGAGTGTGGAGATCATGTCAGGTTCATTCGGCGGAGATCCGCAAGGCTGCGGCGGTCGCGACAGGACACAACGCAAGGGCGGCGAGCAGGCCCGCGCCGAGCAGGGAAAAGTTCGCGGCCGACCATCCATCGGTACGCGATGAATCGGCGGCGTTCGCGCCAAAGATCAGCACCGGCGTTTCCAGCGGCAACACGAGGACGGCGAGCAGCATGCCGCCGCCGCGCACGCCGAGCGTAAGCGCCGCACCCACCGAACCGATGAGACTCAGCACCGGCGTACCGATCAACAACGCCAGCGTGAGCCGGCAGACCGCATTGAAGGAAAGACCGTATTGAAGCGCCATGACGGGCGCCAGCAACACGAGCGCGAAGCCGCTCGTGAGCCAGTGCGCGCCGATCTTCGCCATGACCATCGCGAGCAATGATTGCGGCGAAAGCAGCATCTGGTCGAGAGCGCCATCGGCGAAATCAGGGCCGAACAAACGCGCGAGCGAGAGCATCGCGGCAAATAATGCCGTAATCCATAACACGCCCGGCGCGATTGTCTGGAGCAGCGCGGGATCGGCGCCGACGGCCAACGGAAAGAGGCTCGCTGCGATCACGAAGAACAGCAGACAGCCAAGCGCCGAAGTCCGCCTGCGCCAGGTCAGCGCAAGCTCGCGTTGGACAATGCGCACGGTCAGTCTGAGCATCGGCCGCTCGGTTCGAAGTACAGATTGCGCGTGGCCGAGGGTGACGTGGTAATCAACTTGTGCGTGGTCATCAGCACGATCCCGCCGCGCTCCAGATGGCCCTTGATCACGTCCTCGAGCACGCCGGACGATTCTTCGTCGAGCGCGGCGGCGGGTTCGTCGAGCAGCCACAGCGGCTTGTGTTCAAGCAGCAGGCGCGAGATCGCAAGCCGGCGCTTTTGCCCCTGCGACAGTCCCCGCACAATGGCATCCCGATACCGGTCGAGTCCCACGCTCTTGAGCGCCGCCTCTTCGACCTCGACACGCTCTTCCGCGACATCGCCCAGCACCGAACTGAAGGCAAGGTTTTCGGCTGCGGTGAGTTCGTCGCTGACGCCGTTCAGATGCCCGAGATACGCGAGCGACTGGCGCCACGATTCGGGATGCGCATGCGCATCCCTGCCACGCCAGCGGATGGTGCCCGCGCTCGGCCGCAACAGACCGGCGAGCACGCGCAGCAAGGTGGTCTTGCCGCTGCCGTTGGGACCGTGGATCTGCAGCACCTGGCCGGCGTCCACATCGAAAGCCACGTTGCTGAACAGCATTTCCCCGGCGCGGTCGAAGCCGAGTTTATCGACGGACAACACCGCATTGTTGCGACTGTCCGACCCGAAATCCTGCTTGATAAACAGATCTTGATTCATCGATAGTGCCCTCACTTTGGACGCGCTTCGCGCAACTGTTGATCCCGCATTGCCTGCGTCATGTCCGGTAGTTCATGCGCAATGCCCTTGTGACAATCGATACACGTCTTCTCGCCCGTAGCCAGGAAGCGCTGATGCGCGTTCTGTGCCCGCGGACTCTGGCGCGTGAAGTCCATCGACTCGAAGGAATGGCAGTTACGGCATTCCAGAGAATCGTTGGCCTTGAACCGGCGCCATTCGTGCTCGGCGAGTTCCAGCCGCTTGTCCTGGAACTTTTCGCGCGTGTTGACCGAGCCGAACACTTTTGCCCAGACTTCCTTCGACGCCTGCATCTTTCTGGCAATCTTGTCCGTCCAGTTGTGCGGTACATGGCAGTCCGAACAGATCGCCCGCACGCCGCTGCGGTTGCTGTAATGGATCGTGCCTTTCAGCTCGGCGAATGTGTTGTCATGCATTTCGTGGCAACCCGTGCAAAACGCCTCGGTGCTCGTCATTTCGAGCGCCGTATTGAACGCACCCCAGAACACCACACCGGCAATGAACCCGCCGAGCGTGAGAAAGCCCAGGCTGTAGTACGTACTGGGCCGGTTGATCGTTTGCCAATATCGCCTGATCAGGCCGAACATCGCGTGCTCCTACTTCTTGCCGGCCGGCTGCGGCGCGGCATGCCCGGGCGCGACGCGCACATCTTCCACATCCGTGAACGTGTTGCCGACAAGCGGCTTCGCGTCGGCTTGCGTGACATGACACTGCGTGCAGAAGTAGCGCCTCGGCGAGAGACTTCCGAGCGTGGCATTGTCTCGGTTGACGTAATGCGATATGCCGATGGGCACCGCTCCGCTCTCGGCCGCGCGGCTACGCGCATGGCACGCAAGGCAGCGGTTGGCGTCCTTGTCGAGTTGATAGCCGTCGATCTTGTGCGGGATCGTCGGCGGCTGCTGTGCATAGGCGCGGCCACGGATGACATCCTTATTTTCTGTTGGGGCAATCAACGGCGGTTTCGCCTCTTCATCGACAGGCGTCGTGCCGCGCATGGCGTCGTGAAACGGTTCGGCGGGAATCACCGGTTGCGCCGGCGCCGCCTGCGAAAACACAAAAAGACTCACGGCAATGAATACGTCAATCACGGTCAGCGATCGCATGACTGCCTCCTCAGACCTTGACGATCTTGACTGCGCACTTCTTGTAGTCAGTCTGAAGCGATATCGGATCAGTTGCGTCCAGCGTAAGTTTGTTGACCAGTTGGCTTGCATCGAACCAGGGGATGAACACGAGTCCGCGAGGCGGCTTGTCGCGCCCGCGCGTCTCGATACGCGTACGGACAAAACCGCGTCGCGACATCACCTTCACTTCCACGCCGCGGCGCAGGCCGAGCGCTTTTGCATCGTCTGGATGCATGAAACACACGGCGTTCGGAAACGCCCGATACAGCTCCGGCACGCGCCGCGTCATGGACCCCGAATGCCAGTGTTCGAGCACACGCCCCGTTGCCAGCCAGAACGGGAACTCCTTGTCCGGCGCCTCGGGCGGTGGTTCATAGGGCAATGCATAAATCACCGCGCGGCCGTCTTTGTTGCCATAGAACTGATAGCCGGTTCCCGCCTTGACGTACGGGTCCGATCCTTCCTTGTAGCGCCAGCGGGTTTCGTGGCCGTTCACCACGGGCCAGCGAATTCCACGCGCTTCATGATATGCATCGAAGGGTGCGAGGTCGTGGCCATGCCCCCG
The DNA here is from genome assembly GCF_053574605.1 of Caballeronia sp. M23-90. Classification (NCBI taxonomy): domain Bacteria; kingdom Pseudomonadati; phylum Pseudomonadota; class Betaproteobacteria; order Burkholderiales; family Burkholderiaceae; genus Caballeronia; species Caballeronia sp. M23-90. The sequence goes on from NZ_JBSIPA010000342.1 coordinate 3,211, forward strand.
GCCGAAACTCGCGTATTCCTCGAAGAGGCCCTTCTGCAGATAGAAGCCGAACGCCTTTGCTTCACTGTTTTCGTAATGCGCGCTCGTTTCCTTCAGCGAATATTTGTCGACTTGTCCGTTTCGGAAAAGCACGTCGTAAAGCGTCTTGCCTTTCAGTTCGGGCTTCGTTGCAATCAGCTCGGCCGGCCAGACTTCCTCTAGCTTGAAGTGCTTCGAGAACTCAACCAGTTGCCACAGGTCCGAACGGGCGCCGGTGGGTGCATCGACGAGTTGATGCCAGAACTGCGTGCGGCGCTCGGCGTTGCCATAGGCGCCTTCCTTCTCGACCCACATCGCCGCAGGCAGGATAAGGTCGGCCGAAACCGCTGTTGCGGTCGGATAAACATCGGATACCACGATGAAGTTGTCCGGATTCCGATATCCCGGAAGCGTCTCTTCGTTCAGGTTTGCGCCCGCCTGGACATTGTTGTTGCACATGACCCAGTACGCGTTCAGCTTGCCGTCCTTCAACATGCGGTTCTGCAGCACCGCGTGATAACCGGGCTTGGGCTGGATCGTGCCGGGCGGCAGCTTCCAGATCTGCTCCGCGTGCTCCCGGTGCTCCGGATTCGTGACCACCATGTCCGCCGGCAGCCGATGCGAAAACGTCCCGACCTCGCGCGCCGTTCCGCACGCCGACGGCTGCCCCGTCAACGAGAACGGACTGTTGCCGGGCGTCGATATCTTGCCTGTCAAGAGATGCAGGTTGTAGATCATGTTGTTCGCCCACGTGCCGCGCGTATGCTGGTTGAAGCCCATGGTCCAGAACGACATCACCTTGATGTTCGGGTCGGCATAAAGCTCGGCGAGCTGGTCGAGTTTCACCTTCGTTACCCCCGACAGCTTCGTCACGTAATCCGCGTCGTACTTCGATACAAAACGCGCGAAGGTATCGAAGTCGATCGGCTTCGAGCCGTTCGGATCGCCCGCATTTTTAGCGGCCTTCTGCAGCGGATGTTCGGGACGCAGCCCATAGCCAATGTCCGCGTTGCCTTCCTTGAACGTGACGTGTTTCGCGACGAAATCCTTGTGCACGCGATTCGTCTTGATGATCACGTTCGCGATGTAATTCAGGATCGCGAGATCGGATTGCGGCGTGAAGATCACGCGGTAATCGGCCAGGTCGAAACTGCGATGCTCGAACGTGGAGAGCACCGCGACCTTCGTCTTCGGCGCACTCATCCTGCGGTCTGTCACGCGCGTCCAGAGGATCGGATGCATCTCCGACATGTTCGATCCCCACAGCACGAAGGCATCGGCTTGTTCGATATCGTCGTAACAACCCATTGGCTCGTCCATGCCGAACGTGCGCATGAAACCCGTCACGGCCGACGCCATGCAATGCCGCGCGTTCGGATCCAGGTTGTTCGTACGGAACCCCGCCTTCATGAGTTTCAACGCCGCATAGCCTTCGAAAACCGTCCATTGTCCCGAGCCGAACATGCCGACGGCTGTCGGACCTTTCTCCTTCAACACACGTTTGAACTGCTCGGCCATCGTGGCGAATGCGCGGTCCCACGAAACCGGCGTGAATTCGCCGTCCTTCGCGTATTTGCCGTCCTTCATCCGCAACAGGGGCGTGGTCAGCCGGTCCTCGCCGTACATGATCTTCGAGAGGAAATAGCCCTTCACGCAGTTCAGCCCGCGATTCACTTCCGCTTGTGGATCGCCCTGCGTCGCGACCACCTTGCCGCCTTTCACACCCACGCTCACGCCGCAGCCCGTTCCGCAGAAACGGCACGGCGCTTTCGACCATTTCACTTCGGTGTCGGCAACGGCGCCCGCCATCCGGTCCACACCCGAGGCGAACGCGGGGAGCGCCATCCCCGCAGCGGATGCCGCCGTGGCCGCAGCCGTCTGTTTAATAAAGCTTCGACGCATCAGGCTCATTCCGGATCTCCTCATCGAGCGCGGCCACGTCTTCGTGATGCTGATATACGAGCGATGCCGAATACACGCCCTGCATTGCATGAATGGCGTCTATCTGGTCAGCGAGAACACCCGACCGGTCCGCTTCAAGCGTCACCACCATTTTCCCTTCCGGACTGATTGCGTGAATCTCGGAACCCGGAAACATTGAAATAGCCTGCTTGATTTTTTCCAGATCCAACTTACTTGCATGAAAGACGATTCCCGCAATATGCGATTCGGGAATTAAAGCCATTTCAAGGAACGCGTTTTTCAGGCGTGCAGACATAACCCGACTCCTGTCGTTGTGTAACGTTAAACGGTTTAATTTACAAATAAGTCAATGAGGCGGACCACCGATCGCCATTTGATAAAACCAGACCACAAAACCATACGCAGCAACGAACATGATCGTCAGAACCGGAACCATCACGACGGTCAGGAACAGGAAGCTGCGTAGCTCTTCCGTCTTTTGAAGGGACGTTTCGGTTTTGGTCATGATTATGCCGACGTTAAAACACGCGCAATTGAAGCCGTGTTATTGAGATGCCGTTGTGGGATTGATTGTTGGCGCAGGAGAGAAAAGCGTCAAGCGGTTTATTATTTTGGCAACCGCGACGTCAAGCCGATCATTTCGGCGTTTTTATTTTAATAACAATGCGAGGAACAAGATTTTTTATTATCTCGCGATTGCTTATTAATCAGGGCATCGAATACGAAAAGAGGCGGCATAGGAGCCGCCTCGGGGAACCTGAAAACATCAACCCCGCTTCGGAATGTTCAAGCCTCTGTCGACTGCAGGCCGCGCCACGAACGCAGCCAGCACACGTTTCACGTTCGGGAAGTTATCGATGCCCACCAGATCTCCCGCCTCATAAAAACCGATCAGGTTGCGAATCCACGGAAAACTCGCAATGTCCGCGATCGTGTATTCGTCGCCCATGATCCAGTTCCGGCCCGCGAGCCGCTGCTCGACCACGCTCAGGAGACGCTTCGATTCCGCCACGTACCGGTCGCGCGGACGCTTGTCCTCGTAATCCTTGCCCGCAAACTTGTTGAAGAAACCGAGCTGGCCGAACATCGGGCCGATTCCGCCCATCTGGAACATCACCCACTGGATCGTCTCGTAACGGCCGGCCGCGTCCTGCGGGATGAACTGGCCGGTTTTATCGGCGAGATAAAGCAGGATCGCGCCCGATTCGAACAGCCCGAGCGGTTTGCCGTCCGGTCCGTCCGGATCGATGATCGCCGGGATCTTGTTGTTCGGATTCAGCGATAAAAACGCCGGCGACGTCTGGTCATTCGTCTCGAAGCTCACCAGATGCGGCTCGTACGGCAGGCCGGTCTCCTCCAGCATGATAGAGACCTTGACGCCGTTGGGCGTTGGCAGCGAATAAAGCTGCAGCCGCTCGGGATGCTGCGCCGGCCATTTTGCCGTGATGGGGAACGCGGACAACTCGGTCATGGAATCCTCTGAACGATAAACATTGAACAGCGGCAATGATGCGCCGCCTGCATGGATTGATCGGTCAATTACAGCGTACAGGACGACAAATATAGTCATTCCGGCTTTGCTTGTCTTCGCGCGCCGGAGGTCGGCGAACTCGTAGAGGCGATCCTCCACGCCCTTTACAACGTCACCAACCGGTCGATTGGGCCAAGAAGCGTTAACATGATGGCAATTACAATGCTGCATCGCGACGAATACAAACAGAGCTGGAGATACTCATGAGTCAAATGATTAAGCGAAACGGTTTGCAGGTGGCGGACGTGCTCGCCAAGTACGTCGATGACGAGGCGCTGTCGGGCGTCGGCATCGAAAGCGAAGCGTTCTGGAAAGGTTTCGATGCCCTCGTCCACGACCTCGCGCCGAAAAACCGTGCGGTGCTCGCCGAGCGCGACCGGCTGCAGGCGGAACTCGACACATGGCACAAGGCGAATCCCGGCCCGGTGCGTGATCTCAAGGCGTACCGCGGATTCCTGGAGAGCGTCGGGTACATTGTCCCGTCGAGCACGGCCGTGAAAGCGACGACCCAGAACGTCGATACGGAAATCGCGACGCAGGCCGGCCCGCAACTCGTCGTGCCTCTTTCGAATCAACGTTACGCGCTCAACGCCGCAAATGCGCGCTGGGGCAGTCTGTACGACGCGCTCTACGGCACCGACGCGATCCCCGACACCGACGGCGCCGAGCGCACCAGGCAGTTCAACCCGGCTA
>NZ_JBSIPA010000343.1:0-7262 GCF_053574605.1 Caballeronia sp. M23-90
CCCCGCCGCTCTCCCGATCTCGAGGCCACCGCGATGGCTTCCGGTTCGCGGGTGACGAACGGGATTTTCGGCGCGACCACGATCAGCCGGGAAAATCCCATGGTCTTGAGCGCGCGCGCCGCAGCGCCGACATTGCCTGGATGGCTCGGCTCGACGAGCACGAACCGGGTCGATGAGAAGGCGTCGCCGGGTTGATCCGGGGAAGAGTTCGTGGTCACGATAGAACGCTTGCGAAAAAGGTAGGAAAACCGTCATGGTATCGCCAGACGAGGTTTCCAACGTGTGCATCGCGGCGCAACGGGCATAACCCGCGCCCTGCCCGACTCGGGTAAAATACGCAGTTCGCGCGCGCCTTACGCTGTTTTCAGCCAGTTTCAGGTTGAAAAAAGGCACGTGCATCGCTCTTCTTCAATTTGTTGCCGTCGACACAAACGTCGATTCTGCCCGCCGGTTGGGCACTTTCCGCTCGGGGTTCCGGCTTCACGCGCATGGCGTGGAGCGCAGCCGCCGGGCAAAGGACTCTATTCATGCATCCGATGCTCAATATTGCTGTCAAGGCCGCTCGCCGCGCCGGACAGATCATCAACCGCGCGTCGCTCGATCTGGACCGGATCCAGGTCAGCAAGAAGCAGCACAACGACTTCGTGACGGAAGTCGACAAGGCGTCGGAAGCCGCGATCATCGAAACGCTGACGACTGCTTATCCGAAGCATTCCATTCTCGCCGAGGAATCCGGCGAACTGGACAAGGAATCCGAATTCCAGTGGATCATCGATCCGCTCGACGGCACGACCAACTTCATCCACGGCTTTCAGTATTACTGCGTGTCCATCGCGCTTGCCCACAAGGGCATCATCACGCAGGCCGTTGTCTACGATCCCACCCGCAATGACCTTTTCACCGCCTCGCGCGGTTCGGGCGCTTACCTGAACGAGCGGCGCATCCGCGTGGGCAAGCTGGATCGTCTCGGCGACGCCCTCGTCGGCACCGGCTTCCCGTTTCGCGAAGGTGACGGTCTGGAAGCCTACAGCAAGCTTTTCACGCAAATGACCGAAGCGTGCGCCGGATTGCGTCGTCCGGGCGCGGCCGCGCTCGATCTGGCCAACGTGGCCGCGGGTCGTCTCGATGCGTTTTTTGAACAAGGTATCAAGGCGTGGGACGTGGCGGCGGGCAGCCTGCTGATCACGGAAGCCGGCGGACTGGTCGGCAATTACACCGGCGAATCCGACTTCCTGCACAAGAGCGAGATTGTCGCGGCGAACCCGAAGGTGTACGCGCAAATGATCAAGATCCTCGATCCCTTCACGACCACGCGCACGAGCGCATAACGGTTGAGCGAAAGGCGGCTGCGGCCGCCTTTTTTGTTGGAGCACGCAGATTGCACTTGATGTCCGGAACGGGTCTCATGTTGGTCCGCGGCGTTCATGCACGCAGCGCCCGCCTCCGCTACAGTGTCCCGTCCGGCCGCTCGCGGCGCTTCCTCATCCGAGTCTCCTCACCCTTCGCTGCCGCCCTGCCGTCACATGAAAAAAGGCTTTTATACGATCATCGCCGCGCAGTTCGTGTCGTCGCTTGCCGACAACGCGCTGCTCATTGCCGCCATCGCGATGCTTTCCGTGATGCATTCGGCGTCCTGGGTGACGCCGCTGCTGCAGATCTTCTTCACCATTTCCTACGTGCTGCTCGCGCCATTTGTCGGTGCATTTGCCGATGCCATGCAAAAGCGTCACGTCATGTTCATCTCCAACGCGCTCAAGGCCGGCGGCTGCGCGCTGATGATCCTGGGCGTGCATCCGATGATCGCGTACGGCGTCGTGGGTCTGGGCGCCGCTGCATATTCGCCCGCCAAATACGGCATTCTCACCGAACTGTTGCCGCCCGAAAAACTCATCCCGGCGAACGCATGGCTTGAATCGGCGACTGTCGGTTCGACCATTCTCGGTACCGTGATTGGCGGCGCACTGGTCAGCCAGTACGTGGAACATTTCGTAAGCGCGGCGCACCTCGTCCTGATCCGCTCGGCGGCCGACGCCGCCATGTTCGCGGTCATGGTCGTGTATGCGGCCGCCGCCGTCATCAACATCGGTATTCCTGATACCGGTGCGCGCTACAAGAACCGCCTGAAGGAACCGTCGAAACTCGTTGGCGATTTCACGCATGCATTCAAGGTTCTGTGGAGCGACAAGCTCGCGCAGATCGCGTTGTGGGTGACCACGCTGCTGTGGGGCGCCGCCGTCACGCTGCAGTTGCTCGTCCTCAAATGGGCCGATGCCAACCTCGGCCTGTCGCTTTCCAAAGCAGCCGTTCTGCAAGGGGTGACGGGACTGGGCATTGCGATCGGCGCATCAGCCGCTGCCGCCTGGGTGCCGTTGCGCAGTTCGCTCAAGGTGTTGCCGATCGGAGTCGTGACCGGCGCTGTGGCCATCTGCATGGCGTTCTATAACAAGGACCTGTTTCCGGCCGGATCGGGCGTGCATATCGGGCCCTTGTTTGCCCCGCTTTATATCCTCGGCGCTTATCCACTGATGATCCTGCTTGGCGCGCTGTCGGGGTTTTTCATCGTGCCGATGAACGCAATCTTGCAGCATCGCGGTGCGACCTTGCTGACGGCAGGCGCGTCGATCGCGGTGCAAAACTTCAACCAGAACCTGGCGGTGTTATCGATGCTCGGCGCCTACGCACTCTTGCTCACGACCAAACTGCCGGTGGAATGGATCATCGTGGTCTTCGGCGTGTTTATTTGCCTGATGATGGGCCTCGCGATGCGGCGGCACGCGCGCAACGAGCGCACGGTCGACCTTGGCGCGCTGGTGGAAGAATGATAAAACGCCTGGTGCAGGAACGGTATTTGCTGGACACTTTGCTCGATTGAGAGCCGCGCGACTGAAACGCGCGGATCGAAATAAACCAGGGACACGTCAAAGGAGCTGCAAATGGGTTTGTTTTCACGTTCTACACTCGATAGCAACATCAATGACGCCGCCAAAGTCGGCCGACGTGCTGTGCGTGGCGCAAGCGACGTGGTCGATTCGGCCAGTTCGCAACTGCGCGGATTGCTCGACGAGCTCGACAGTTCGATCCGCGACGCGAAAGACGTCAATGTGGACCAGTTGCGCAAGGACTTGCAGTCCAAGCTGAAGACAGCGCGTTCGCAATTCGATGGGTCGTCCTCGGCGATCGCGGATCGTTTCAACGACGCCGCCGGTTACGCTGATGAATTCGTCCACGACAAGCCGTGGCACACGCTGGGCGCCGTCGCGGGCCTTGCGCTGCTGGTCGGTTTTCTGGCAGGACGTTCGTAAAATCGCAAGCATGATTAAAGCAAAAACGCCGGCTTGCCGGCGTTTTTGCTTTTACGGCGTGAAGATCGCTCGAAAACGTCAAGATCTCGACCTCTCGTTAGCCATCCGGCCAGGGGGTCGCCAAGGCCCTGACGCGGTACACTCGTGCCCTTAGACATCTTAGACATTCGCGAAATCCAAGCAATCACGATGGGCACTCACACCTCCGTTTCTCCCGCCGCACCTGAGGCGCAGCGCATCGATTCCGCTGTGCCGGTCGACCTGTCGCATCACACGCCAATGATGCAGCAGTACTTGCGAATCAAGGCGGAGCATCCGGGGACCCTCGTGTTCTACCGCATGGGCGATTTCTACGAGCTTTTCTTCGATGACGCTGTCAAAGCCTCGCGCCTGCTCGACCTGACTCTCACGCAACGCGGTGCATCGGGCGGCAACCCCATCAGGATGGCGGGCATTCCGCATCATTCGTGCGAGCAATATCTTGCCAAGCTGGTGAAGCTCGGCGAGTCGGTCGCCATCTGCGAGCAGATCGGTGATCCGGCGACATCGAAGGGACCGGTCGAGCGCAAGGTCGTACGCGTCGTCACGCCCGGCACGCTCACTGACGCGGCTCTCCTCTCCGATAAAAACGACGTCTTCCTGCTGGCGTTATGCCCTGCACACAACCGTCGCGGTGTTGTGACGAGCGTGGGGCTTGCGTGGCTCAATCTTGCAAGCGGCGCGTTGCGTCTTGCTGAAGTGGCGCCGGATCAACTGGGCGCGGCACTTGAACGCATCCGGCCGGCGGAAACGCTGGTGGCCGACTCGTTCTCGGAAACGAACGCACCGTTCCAGGTGCCGAACGTCGGCGCAACCACGCGCGTACCCGCATGGCACTTCGATGTCGGCTCCGGCACGCAGCGCTTGTGCGAGCAACTCGATGTCGCGGGCCTCGACGGTTTCGGCGCCCACTCGCTGACCTGCGCATGTGGAGCGGCCGGTGCGCTGCTGCTCTATGCCGCCGCAACCCAAGGTCAGCAATTGCGGCACGTCCGAAGCCTCAAGGTGGAGTACGAGTCGGAGTACATCGGACTGGACCCGGCCACGCGACGCAATCTGGAGTTGACCGAAACACTCCGCGGCACGGAATCTCCGACACTCTGCTCGTTGCTCGATACCTGCTGCACAACCATGGGCAGCCGTTTGCTGCGCCACTGGCTGCACCATCCGCCGCGCGATTCGGCCATCGCCCAGGGAAGGCAACGCGCGATCGGCGCATTGCTCGAAGCATCGCCGGACGCAAGCCTCGACGGCCTGCGCACAGCACTTCGCCAGATTTCGGATATCGAACGAATTACGGGCCGGCTTGCACTGTTGTCGGCACGACCACGCGATCTTTCGAGCTTGCGCGATACCTTCGCCGCCCTGCCGCAACTGCGCGAACGGCTTGCTCCGCTCAAGATGCACGCGGCATGGCTTGAACGTATCGATGCCTCGCTCGAACCGCCGCCGGAATGCCTCGAACTGCTGACCCGCGCGATTGCCAAGGAGCCTGCCGTGCTGATCCGCGACGGCGGTGTGATGGCGCGCGGTTATGACGCGGATCTCGACGAGTTGCGTGACATCTCGGAGAACTGCGACCAGTTCCTGATCGACCTGGAAACGCGCGAGCGCGCCCGCACGGGGATCGCGAATCTGCGAGTCGAGTACAACAAGGTGCATGGCTTTTACATTGAAGTCACGCGAGGTCAGACGGACAAGGTTCCGGACGACTACCGGCGCCGTCAGACGCTCAAGAATGCCGAGCGATACATCACGCCGGAGCTGAAGACTTTCGAAGACAAGGCGCTGTCCGCGCAGGACCGCGCGCTCGCCCGCGAGCGCATGCTCTACGACGCGCTGCTGCAGACGCTGCTACCGCATATCGGCGATTGTCAGCGCGTGGCGGCGGCGTTAGCAGAACTGGATCTGCTGAGCGCGTTCGCCGAACGCGCACTCGCGCTCGACTGGGTGGCGCCGTCGTTTGCAGGCGACTCGGGCATCGATATCGAACAAGGGCGGCATCCAGTAGTCGAAGCGCAAGTCGAACAGTTCATCGCCAACGATTGTTGCCTGAACACCGAACGCAAACTGTTGCTGATCACCGGTCCGAACATGGGCGGTAAATCGACGTTCATGCGCCAGACGGCGTTGATCGCGCTGCTTGCGTACGTGGGCAGTTATGTACCGGCCAAGCGCGCGAGCTTTGGTCCGATCGACCGGATTTTTACGCGCATTGGCGCGGCCGACGACCTCGCGGGCGGCCGCTCGACCTTCATGGTCGAGATGACCGAAGCCGCGGCCATCCTCAACGACGCCACCCCGTCGAGTCTCGTACTGATGGACGAGATCGGCCGCGGCACATCGACTTTCGACGGCCTCGCGCTCGCCTGGGCGATTGCACGGCACCTGCTCTCGCACAACGGCTGCCATACGCTGTTCGCCACGCATTATTTCGAGTTGACCCAGTTGCCGGCCGAGTTCGCGCACGCCGCGAACGTGCACTTGTCAGCGGTCGAGCATGACCATGGCATCGTGTTTTTGCACTCGGTCAACGAAGGTCCGGCGAACCAGAGTTACGGCTTGCAAGTAGCGCAACTCGCAGGCGTCCCGCCTGCCGTGATCAAGGCCGCCAGAAAACACCTGGCGCATCTGGAGCAGCAGTCGATCGGTCAGGCGTCGCCGCAATTCGACCTGTTCGCGCCGCCGCCGGCGGATCTCACGGATATTAACGAACCCGAAGCGCGCGACGAGTCGGCCGCGCCTCACCCGGCGCTTGACCGCCTTCGTGCGATCGATCCCAACGAGGTGCGTCCCCGCGACGCGCTCGACCTGCTGTACGAACTACATAAGCTGGCGTCGCACGCTCCGGATGCATCTCGCTAATTGCGCGTATCGCGCTCACTGGCTGCGTGCGCGCGTGACACACGCGTTTGCCCTCGCCTGCGTCGTCATGGCCGCGCAAGCGGCGCGCGCCGAGGCGCCGCCGATGAGTTTCGCGATTGCATCGAACGTGGTGAACAGATCAAGTGACGAGACCACGCTGCAACAGATGCTCGATGCCATCGGACGCGATCGCAATACGTCGTTCATCGTCTACGACGGCAATCTGAAAAGCGAAGCCGAACCTTGTCGCGACGCCCTGTACAACACGCGCCAGCAGATCTTCGATAGCTCACGCAAACCCGTGGTACTGCTGCCTGGCGGCAATGACTGGGCGTCGTGCAGTTCGTCGCAAGCGGGCAGTTACGACCCGGTCGAGCGGCTGGACTTCATTCGCCAGTCGTTCTTCGGGGATTCGAACTCTCTCGGTCAGACGCCCATGAGCGTGATTCGCGAAAGCGATGTTGCACGCTTTCGTCCGTTCCGCGAAAACGTGCGATGGCAGACCAACGGCATTGCGTTCATCGGATTGAATGCGCCCGCGCCGAACAATCATTATTTGACCGCCGGCGGACGCAACGGCGAGTTCGAGGACCGCTCCGTCGCCAACGCTTTCTGGCTGGAACACGCGGTCGAAACCGCGCGCCGCACCGACATGCGTGCGGTCGTGGTGATCCTGCAAGGTGATCCGGACTTTACGCGCTATGAACGGCGCGATCGGTTTGCGTGGCTGCGGTTTTCGCGCGGCGATACATCACGCGACGGGTTTCTCGAGCTCAAGCGCAGCCTTGTGAAAGCCGCAGAATCGTTTCGGGGTCCGATGATTGTGATTCACGGCTCCGACACACCTATTGTCAAAGGTTTTCGTATCGATCAACCCTTGCGCAATGACAAGGGGACCGTGGTGGCGAATCTGACGCGCATCGAGGTCGGATTGAAGAATCCGCGAACGCAATGGCTCGAAGTCGAATCCGACCTGAGCTGGCGACCGCCGTTTCGTGTCCGCGTGCGGGACGTGACCGTGCGGCCGAACGCGCAAGCTCAAGGGTCGCCCCCGGA
>NZ_JBSIPA010000344.1:0-7270 GCF_053574605.1 Caballeronia sp. M23-90
CCAGCCGTGTGCCCTCCCGATCTGCCCGCGGCGATTGCGGATGCCATCGAACGCGAGCGCGCCGCGCTGAAAGACGCCAATGCGCGAGATCTTTCCCGCGCCCGGGATAAAGGCCACGACGCTGCGTTCATCGACCGCTTGACGCTTTCGGAGAAAGCACTGAACACGATGATCGAAGGCTTGCGGCAAGTCGCCGCGCTGGCGGATCCTATCGGTGAAATCAGTGGTTTGAAATTCCGGCCGACCGGGATTCAGGTCGGACAGATGCGCGTGCCGCTCGGCGTGATCGGGATCATTTATGAGTCGCGGCCGAACGTGACTATCGATGCCGCAGCGCTGTGCTTGAAGTCCGGCAACGCGGCCATTCTGCGCGGCGGTTCCGAGGCGCTCGAATGCAATGCCGCGCTGGCGAAACTGATCAGCGAAGGACTGGAGGCGGCCGGCTTGCCGCAAGAGGCGGTGCAGGTCGTAGCGACCGCGGACCGCGCCGCGGTAGGCAAGCTGATCACCATGACCGATTATGTGGACGTCATCGTGCCGCGCGGCGGCAAGAGCCTGATCGCGCGCTTGATGGAAGAGGCGCGCGTGCCGATGATCAAGCATCTCGACGGTATCTGCCACGTGTACGTGGATGACCGCGCCGATCTCGTCAAGGCGCTCAACGTTTGCTTGAACGCGAAGACCCATCGGTACGGGACCTGCAACACCATGGAAACGCTGCTGATCGCACGCGCGATTGCAGCGGACGCGCTGCCAATGTTGGCCAACGCATTCAGGGCGAAGGACGTGGAATTGCGCGTGGACGCGGCGAGCCGTGCCGTACTCGACAATGCGCGCTACGACGGCCCGCTCGTTACCGCCACGGAAGCCGACTGGAATACGGAATACCTTGCGCCGATCTTGTCCGTCAAACTGGTCGACGGCGTGGATGACGCTATCGATCACATCAACACTTACAGCTCGCATCACACGGATGCAATCATCACCGAAGACCACGACCGCGCCATGTCTTTCTTGCGCGAAGTGGATTCGGCAAGCGTGATGGTCAACGCCTCCACGCGTTTCGCCGATGGTTTCGAGTTCGGCCTGGGCGCGGAAATCGGTATATCGAACGACAAGCTGCACGCACGCGGGCCGGTCGGGCTGGACGGTTTGACATCGATGAAATATGTGGTTCTAGGCCACGGCGAAGTTCGCCAATAACCCCGCCTACCAAGCGAGAAAATGTCTCAGATGCTCTGGATCAAAGCGTTTCACATAGTACTGGTGGCCTCGTGGTTTGCCGGCCTGTTTTATCTTCCGCGCATCTTCGTCAACCTTGCAATGGAAACGGAACCGGCGGCCATCGCCCGCTTGCTGATCATGGCGCGCAAGCTGTTTCGCTTCATGACGTTCATCGCAGTGCCGGCTTTGGCTTGCGGGTTATGGCTCTTGCTGGTGGTGGGTATTGGCCAGGGTCAGGGATGGATGCATGCAAAACTGACCATAGTCGTACTGATCATTGTTTACCACGCTTACTGCGGCGTCCTGCTGCGCACGTTCGCACGTGGCGAGAACAAGCGCTCGGACAAGTGGTACAGGATGTTCAACGAACTGCCTGTGCTCGGTTTGCTTGGCGCGACACTGCTGGTTGTTCTCAAGCCGTTCTGAATTCAAGCTTGTTGCACTAGAAGAAACGCCGGACGCAAGTGCCGGCGTTCTGCATTTCAGCCGTCATTCGCCTTTGCAATGATCTGCTTCACCAGTTCAGCCGACGTCTCCACGATGGCATATTCGTCCTGCCCCGGCCCCCCCATCTTTACCCGCTCATTGCGATACCGCATGCCGCTTGCCACAGGCGCGCGGGCAGAGGTGTGATATTCGATGCACCCGGTTTCAGCGACCAGTTGCGCGATGTTGTTCAATCGCACCCCGGCGCCGGGCATGACGACCATCCGCTCCCCGGCTGCCTCGCGAAGCTTGTTGATCAGCGCGGCGCCTTGCGGTGCGGTGGCTTCCTGCCCGGAGGTGAGGAGGTGGCTGCATCCAGCATCGACGATGTCCTCCAAAGCTTTGAACGGATCACGCGCGACGTCGAACGCGCGATGAAACGTCACCGCCATGGGCGCGGCCAGTTCGACCACTTGCCGTGTACGAGACACGTCGATGTCACCGTCGGCAGTGAGCAGCCCGAGCACCACGCCATCCACGCCGAGCTCCTTGCATGCGCGAATGTCCCGCTCCATCACCTCGAATTCGATGCCCGAATACAGAAAGTCGCCGCCGCGCGGGCGGATGATCACGTTCAACGCAATCTGCAGCTTGTCCCGCGCGCTCAGGATCGCGCCGTAAGAGGGCGTGGTCCCGCCTTCCAGCAAGTTGTCGCAGAACTCGACACGGCTCGCGCCGCCGGCTTGGGCCGCCAGGCATGAAGTAACTGAACCGGCGCAGATTTCGAGCAAAACAGAGGGTATGGACATCGAAGGGCTTTCCCGATCAAGGCGCAGGTTGCAGCTTAAATCAGCCGTGCTGATATTTCAGCGTGCGCTCGAGACATACGAACATGATTTTGAATAACGCTCGGGTCAAATTCATCTCGACTTTCGTTCTGTCCGGCGCAGCGTCGTAACCAGGGGCAGGAATCGACAGCCGCACTTTCAATACGCGAAACGACGGCTGATCTGGCGCGGGCGTTTTCACCTGCGATTTTTACGTTGCAACCTCCGCTTCACGTCTCCCTACGGCATAAGTCGTTAATTCTGCTGCAAAAAGTTCTTCTTGGAATCGCCTATCCGGCATCTGTTTAATTAGGACGTTTCTCATGGTTTTCCGAGTCATCGACAACGAAAATCAACCCATCGCATTAGATCAGTGCGCCCAGTAGCAATTACGGATTCCTTTCCGGTCTTGTATTTAAGACGCTTCCGATTTTCCGCGTCCATGCCCGTACAGATAATGCACGCGCTGAAATAAATGCAATCCGCGACGAATCGTTTCACGTCAATTTAGCGACGTATCCACCTCGGCCGGTCAACGGGCATCATCCACGCCGGCGCTCAAAAGTCAAAAGCCATGAAAAATGAAGTACCGGGCGCAGTAACGCCCATTCAGCCGGACGATGACAACGCCTTGGCGTTATCGAAGAAGGTCGACGATACCCTGCTGCGAAGTCTCGTATGGATGGCGGCCTATCACGGCAAGCCGACCAGCGAGGCGGCCATGCTGTCGGGCTTGCCCGCGGGACGTTTTATTTCGCCGAAGCAGGCGCAACTCGCCATGGAGCAATCGGGCTTTTCGGTGGGCGTGATCGAACGCCAGCCACACGAAGTCTCGCCCATGTTGCTGCCCGTCGTCCTGTTCAGAAAAGACCATGGTGGTTGTGTGCTGATCGGCCGCTCGCCGACCGACGTCAAGCTTATCAAGCCGGCAGCGCAAATCAAAGAGGGCCAGCAGCCAGCCGAAGACGAAATGGAAGCGGCTTATCTCGTCGTCCTGCCGGAAGCGGGCTCGAAGGTCGTGGCAATCGGCGTGAGTCAGCTCAAGGCGAATTACACCGGCTTTGCCATGCTCGTGAAACCGGTCGGGCGCAATGACATGCGGGCCGGACGCCCGGAAGCCAAGGAAAGCGGCCACTGGCTGCTGAGCACGTTGTGGCGCTATCGCCGTTATTACTGGAGCGCCGCCCTCGGCGCGCTGCTGATCAACGTGCTGGCGCTTGCCGGCACCTTCTTCACCATGAACGTCTATGACCGTGTTGTGCCGAACCAGGCGTTCGTCACATTGTGGTCGCTCGCAATCGGCGTGGCGATTGCCATGCTGTTCGAATTCATTTCGCGCAACGTACGGGCACATGTGCTCGATGTCGCGGGCAAGAAGGCCGACCTGATCATGGGCGCCATGCTGTTCAAGCAGGCGCTGGCCATCCGCATGGAGCACAAGCCGACGTCATCGGGATCGTTCGCCAACCAGTTGCGTGAGTTCGAGTCCGTGCGCGACTTCGTTGCTTCCGCAACGCTTGCAACCATCTCCGATCTTCCGTTTACGTTGCTTTACATTGCGGTGATTTTCATGATCGCCGGGCCGCTTGGGTTCATCCCGCTGGCGTTGATTCCGGTGATTATCGGCGTGAGCCTGTTCATTCAGTGGCCGCTCAAGAAGACGATGAAGGAAAACCTGCGTGAATCGTCGTTGAAGCAGGGCGTGTTGATCGAAACGGTGGAAGGCATCGAAACGCTCAAGGCCACGGGTGGCGAGCGTTACATGCAGGAGCGCTGGGAGCTGTTCTCGGCCAAGGCCTCCGATACCTCGATGAAGTCGAAGCGCCTCTCCACGCTGGCCACCAACTTCGTCACCTGGATCACCCAGTTCGAAACCGTGATGATCGTGGTCGCCGGTGTGTACCTGATCTCGGACGGCAAGCTGACCCAGGGCGCGTTGATCGGGTCAGTGATCCTCGCGAGCCGCGCATTGGCGCCGCTTGCCCAGGTAACGGGTCTCGCCGTGCGCTTCCAGCAAGCCAAGGCTGCGATGGATTCGCTTAGCGCTCTGATGAAGAAGCCGGTCGAACGCGATCCGGAAGTGGATTACCTCGACGGTCCGGTGGTGACAGGCGCGATCGAACTGAAGGGCGTGGGTTTTCACTATCCATCGCCGAACGGCATGAAGCCGCCCGAATTCCTGAAGAACATCAACATCAAGATCGAAGCCGGCGAGCGCGTAGGGATTTTGGGGCGCGTGGGAAGCGGCAAGTCGTCGCTGCTGCGGGTCATGGCGAATCTTTACCGTCCGACAAGCGGGCAGCTATTCAGCGACGGCATCGATGTATCGCAAATCGATCCGTCCGACTTCCGCGCTTCGGTAGGTTATGTCGCACAGGACAGCCGCCTGTTCTACGGGTCGTTACGTCAGAACGTGATGATCGGCCGCCCCGATGCATCCATTCATGAACTGCTGCGAGTCGCGAAGCTCACCGGGCTGGACGCCATGGCTGCCAGCAATCCAAGTGGCTGGAACATGCAGATCGGCGAGAACGGCGATGGTCTGTCCGGCGGCCAACGCCAACTGGTCGCACTGGCCCGCACGCTGATCATGCGCCCGAAATTGCTGCTGATGGACGAACCCACCAGCGCCATGGACACCCAGACCGAAGCCGCGTTCATCCGCGATCTGGCGAGCACCACGCAGGACACCACTTTCGTCGTGGTCACGCATCGTCCGTCTTTGCTGCAACTGGTCGACCGGATCGTCGTGGTCGATGGCGGCAGGGTCGTCACCGATGGTCCGAAAGAAGATGTATTGGCCGCGTTGCGCACGCCGGCCGTCACACACGCGACGTCCGGGCATGAAGCCGCGAGCGCCACGAAGGAAACAGCATGAAAACACTTACCAAGATTGGCCGCTGGATTCGCGGCCTGACACCGGCTGGCCGCCGCAAGAACGCCGCACCGCGCATTCACCCGGCACACGCCGCGTACATGAACGATCTGCGCGAATCGCTGCTGGCGCAATCCATTCCCGGCACGATGATCGTGCTTTATCTGGTCGCCGCCATCATGGTGTGCGGTCTGGTCTGGGCGAAATTCGCCCGTGTTGAAGAAGTCACGCAGGCTCAGGGAAAGGTCATTCCTGTGAGCCGGGAGCAGATCATCCAAAGCCTGGAGGGGGGCATTCTTTCGGACATGCGCGTGAAGGAAGGCGATGTGGTCGAGAAAGGCCAACTGTTGCTCAATATCGATCCGAAGCGTGCCGACTCGAGCTACGCAGAAGGCTTGTCGAAGCTGATCGGCCTGCAAGGCAAAGTGGCGCGCCTCAAAGCCGAAGCGTTCCATACGGCCCTCGTTTTTCCTGCCGATGTCGCCGCAGACCAGACCGTCGTGCAAAGCGAAACAATGGCCTATCAGGCCCGTCGCCGGGCGCTGGAAGATAGCGTGTCGTCGCTTCAGCGCAGCTACACGCTTGCCATGAACGAATTGAACATGACCGAGCCGCTGTCCAGACGCGGTCTTATTTCGGAAACCGAAGTATTGCGCATGAAACGTAGTGCAAACGACCTGCAATCGCAGATCGTCGAGCGCCGCAACAAGTATCAGGCCGATGCCAACGACGAATTGTCGCGGCTCGAGCTGGAACTCTCGCAGACCAAGGAGAACCTCGTTGGACGCGCCGACGTGCTGAAGCGTACGACGCTCGTGGCGCCGGTCAAAGGCACCATCAAGGACATCAAGGTGACGACGCTCGGCGGCGTGATCCAGCCTGGTCAGCAGATCATGAGCATCGTGCCGTTCGCGGACCAGTTGATCGTCGAAGCACACGTGAAGCCTTCGGATGTTGCTTTCCTCAAGCCGGGACTGCCGGCCATGGTGAAGGTTTCGGCATATGACTTCGGAATCTATGGGGGCTTGAAAGGGCATGTGATCAACATCAGTCCGGACACGCTCGTCGATGAAAAAGCTGCGCCCGGAAAGGCCGATGCAATCTATTACCGCGTCCAGGTCCTGACCGATAAAAGCGAACTCACGGCGGCAGGCAAGCACCTCCCGATCATTCCAGGCATGACCGGCAACGTCGAGATTCGCACGGGCGAAAAGACAGTCCTTTCGTACCTGCTGAAACCGATTTTCAAATCGCGTGAAGCGTTCCGCGAGAGATAAGCATCATGTCAAATACAACACGCATCGCCCGGCCTGACCGCGGCGAAGAGAAACTTATCAAAGATGTCTATCGCCGCCGGCCGCTGGTTTCGTCATTTGGCGTGCTGGTCGGTTCCGGAGTGGTTGCAATGGCAGCACTGCCGTCGGTCGCCAAAGCGAAGTCAGCGCTTGACGACATGGCGTGGCTTCCGCAGAACGCGCAGTTGTCGAATGGTGCTGCAACGGTGCCCAGGGCCATAGTGGCGTCGCCATTGCGCACCATCAGCGTATCGCCGAACGGTGGCAACGAGTTGGCGCCGGTGGCGCATACCGCCCAGCCGGTGCAGCCAGCTGTTACGCGGATCATTGCGCCGGCGGCACCTGTCAACGCGGCACCGCGTCCGCGCGGTTTCGCCGACATGGGTTTTGCGCCTACCGTTCCGGTGCAGGCGGCAGTAAGCGCGCCAGTGGCGCAACGGCCGGTCCAGATTGCGCGGCAACAAGTTGTCGTGGGTGTATCGGCCTCGCCGATCCGTCCTTCGCTTGCAGAGAACCCCGCGCATGACATGCAGGCTGACCTGCAGGCGATGCGCGCCGAGATGGCGCGATCCGCCGCGACGGCGCAGGAACCAGTCATCGTGGCACCCTCCAAAACCATGGTA
>NZ_JBSIPA010000345.1:0-7279 GCF_053574605.1 Caballeronia sp. M23-90
TCGGCGGCTTGTGCAGCGTGTTCTGCACCATGAACGGCCCGACGATGTTGAATACAAGCAGGATGCTGTAGCACAAGCCTTGCGCGAGAAAGCAACTCTGGAACACCGGGCTTGCCAGCACCTTGCCCGCGTTGGTGATCAGGGTGCGCGGCTCCAGATGCACCGGACGCCGCAACGTTTCACGATACCGCCACCACAATGCCCACATCACGAGCGAGTAGATGAGCAGGAACACGAGGCACGACTTCCAGCCGAACCACGTCTGCAAGTGGGCGCCAATCACTGGCGCCACGATCGGCGCGAGTCCCCACGCAATCGACATGTAGGTGAACGCGTGCAACAGCGCCTGGCCCGAAAACGAATCGGTGATGATCGCCTTCGCAAGAAGATTGGTCGTGGCGATGCCGAAACCCTGCAGGCATCGAGCGAGAAGAAAGGTCTCGAGATTCGGCGCGGCGAGCGACAGCAGGCAGCCTATCGTGAAGATCACCAGCCCGAACGCCAGGACGGGCTTGCGGCCGTAAGCGTCGGCTACGGGACCGAAGACGAGCTGGCCGAGCGCGTAGGCCACCATGTAGCCGGACACGCTCGACTGGATCGCCTGGGGCGACGTTGCGAAAAACGTCGCCATTGCGGGCAGCGCGGGCACGTAGATATCGATTGCAAGCTGTCCGGCCGATGCAAACAGGCAGATCACAAACAGCAAGAAACGCGGCGAATTCGGTACAAGCGCGGCGGGAACAGAGGGATCAGAGGTCGTTTGGGTCATGAAGGCCTGGAAGGGGCTGCGGCAGCATCGCCGCGTATTGTGCCTGTCGTCTCATAAATCGACACGATGCCCACTGCGAGTGCATGGTCTGACCAGGCCGTGCCGTCCCCGCTTGACACGTATATTCCCCATCAGGTATATAAACACCATGGAATCGACCTTTGCCGTTATCGCCGAGCCAAGCCGCCGCGCAATCCTGAGTCTGCTGGCAACGTCCGAGCAGACCGTGGGGGATATCGAGGAGAAGCTGAAGCTCTCGCAACCCTCGGTCTCGAAGCACCTTCGAGTGCTTCGGGAAGCCGGATTCGTCGAGGCACGCGTGGACGCACAGCGGCGCGTGTACCGGATCAGGCCGGAACCGCTCGCGGAGATCGACGCGTGGCTCGAACCCTTCCGGCGCTTCTGGTCGGGCCACCTCGATGCGCTCGAATCCCATCTCGACCGCATCGACCAAACTGAAAC
The DNA here is from genome assembly GCF_053574605.1 of Caballeronia sp. M23-90. Lineage (NCBI taxonomy): Bacteria > Pseudomonadati > Pseudomonadota > Betaproteobacteria > Burkholderiales > Burkholderiaceae > Caballeronia > Caballeronia sp. M23-90. The sequence goes on from NZ_JBSIPA010000345.1 coordinate 1,232, forward strand.
TGCACTGGGCAAAAAGGAGAGAAAACGATGAGCAAACGCGACGAATACAGGCCGGGACCCGCTGCGGGCGCCGAAATCCAGAAGGATGGGGAGAAGTGGACGCTCGTTCTGGTGCGCGAACTGCGCCATGCGCCCGAGAAAGTCTGGACCGCGTTGACCGACCCGGTCAGCCTGCGTGAATGGGCGCCCTTCGATGCCGACCGGAGCCTCGCGTCTGTTGGCCCGGTCAAGCTCTCGACGGTCGGAATGCCCACGCCGGTCATCTCGGAGACTGAAGTGACGCGCGCCGAGGCGCCCCGGTTGCTTGAATACCGCTGGGGCGACAACGACCTTCGGTGGCAACTCGAGCCGCTCGGCGACGGAACCCGTCTTACGCTCTGGCACAACATCGACCGCAATTTCATATCGATGGGCGCGGCCGGTTGGCATATCTGCCTCGATGTGCTGGCGCAGTTCGTGGCTGGCGATCCGGTCGGGCGCATTGTCGGCGGTGAAGCGATGAAGTTCGATTGGCTGCGTCTCAAGACCGAGTACGAAAGGCAATTCGGCATGTGAAGCATGAACGTTTCAGGAGGAGAAGATGAAGAAAACGAGTGCGGTAGATGATGCGCTGGCGCCTGAACTCATCGATAAAAAAATCGCCGAGCTTGGCGGCTGGCGCGGCAAAACTTTGAGCAGGATGCGCAAGCTGGTCAGGGACGCGGACCCGGAGGTCGTCGAGCAATGGAAGTGGATGGGCACGCCCGTCTGGTCGCACGACGGAATCATTTGCACTGGCGAGTCGTATAAGTCAGTGGTGAAGCTGACCTTTGCGAAAGGGGCTTCGCTGAAGGACCCCGCGAAACTTTTCAACTCGAGCCTGGATGGAAACACAAGGCGCGCAATCGATATCCACGAGGGTGAGGAAATCGATTCGGTTGCATTCAAGGCGCTTGTTGGCGAGGCGATTGCCCTCAATGTGTCGGGCGTGAAGGCAAAGAAAAAACCCGGTTAAGCCTTCCTGAGCTCTTCCGTAACAAAGTCGACGAACGCCCGCGCCACTTTTCGCGCGGAGCGCCGATAGGGTCATCGAATCCGCGGGAGAGTGCCGCCGAAGTGCGGCGACCCAGCTCTCGCACGATGAACAAGCGCTGACTCTCGAGATGTATCGACTGCATGCGTCCGGGCAAGCACACTGACCATGAACGAAAGCAGCAACCTCAGCGCTGCGTAACCCGCCCGTGTTCACTGACAATCTCGCCGCGCTGGAACACATAATCGATCCGCTCGCCTTGCCCGGTGAGCACGCCGATATCGGCAAGTGGATTGCCGTCCACAACGAGTATGTCTGCGATCGCGCCCGCCTTGACCACACCCAGCTTTCCCGTCAACTCGACAATGTCCGCCGCGATCGTCGTTGCCGAACGCAGCGCTTCCAGATTGCCCAGTAAGTCCGCGCGAATCCGCAATTCGTCGCTCTGAAACGTGTGCATCTCGCCGAGCAAGTCCGAGCCAAAACCCATGGGAACCCCCGCGTTCGCATAAATGGCAATCGAGTCGCGGCCCGCGCGCCGTACAGTTTCAATCTTCGCGATGGAATCGGCCCCGAGGCCGTAGTCCGCGCCATGTTGGGCGAGTGCATCGTAGGTGACCAGCGTGGGCACGACGAACGCGCCGTTCTCGCGCATCAGCTTCGCCGCCGCTTCGTCGACCAGGTTGCCGTGCTCGATCGTACGTACGCCGCAGCGGATAGCCCGAGAAATGGCGCGGCCCGTGTAGGCATGAGCCATTACATAGGTGTTGGCTGCGTGCGCTTCGGCGACGATCGCGCGAATCTCATCCTCGGAGTATTGCGTATTGCCGATAGGATCAGTCGGCGAAGCAACGCCGCCGGAAGCCATGATCTTGATTTGCGTCGCGCCCTTCTGGATCTCTTCGCGCACGGCAAGCCGCACCGCATCGACGCCATCAACGACCCGCGCTATCGCGCCTGCGCGGAAACAGCACGAGCACGGCTCAAGCATGTCTCCGCGTGCACGGAAGTCGCCATGGCCGCCCGTTTGCGACAGCGCCTTGCCCGAGGAGAAAATGCGCGGCCCCGGAATCAGCCCCCCCTCCAGCGCCTGCGTCAGGCCCCAGTCCGCGCCTCCGGCATCGCGTACGCTGGTGAAGCCTCGCGCGAGCATCGCCTTGAGGATGGGCAATGCGCGTATGGCCGTGAGTATGTTCGGCTGCGCCGCGTTGACGCCCAGATTCGCGCGCGATGCCAGCACGTGCACATGACAATCGATCAACCCCGGCATGACCGTCTTGCCGCGTGCATCGATAGTACGAGCGTCGGTCAGGTTCACCGGGCGATCGGTCACTTCGACAACGTGGCCGTTCTCGATCACCACGTACTGATGTTCCAGCAATATGCCTTGCGACAGGTCGAGTACGTTGCCGCCGCTGATTACCGTAATGCTCATTGCTGTTTTCCTGACTCGTTGAATGATTTGCCCGCAAACCGCGGCTGTATCAGCGCGAGATCCGTTGCGGGTCGCGCACGAAGCGCGTGCCAATCAGGCTGATTGCCGCGGCAACGATCACATAGATGGCCGGCGCCATGTTGCTGCCGGTCGATGCAATCAGCCACGTGATGAAGAACGGCGCGAATCCGCCGAAGATGGTGACCGCGAAGTTGTACGCCACCGACAACCCCGTCGACAGCACCTTGGTCGGAAACAGTTCGGCGAAGGCGGCGAGAATCGGACCCGTGTAGGTGGCGATCAATACGCCGAAGACACCCTGAAAAACCAGCAACGACGCCAGGCCCGGCGCGCGATTGATATACGCGAACATCGGCCATGCGAGAACGAGGATCAGCGCTGCAGCGCCCGACAGAAAACGGCGTCGCCCGAAGCGGTCAGCCAGTGCGCCTACGACCGGCGACAGACACATGATCATCAGTCCGCCGAACATGCCCGCGAGAAAGCCGGTGGATTGCGGAAGATGCAGCGTGCGCACCGAATAGGTCGGCATGTAGAACAGGAGCACGTAGGTGCAGACGGTCCAGAGCACCACCATCGAAAAGCTCGCAAACGTCTCACGGGGATAATTGCGAAATACTTCGGTGAGCGGCGAGTCGTCCTTCGCCTCTTCTGCGACTGCAACGAACGCGGGCGTTTCATCCATCTTGCTGCGAATGAAGTAGCCCACCGGCCCGATCAGGATGCCGAGGAGGAACGGCACTCTCCAGCCCCACGAATGCAACGCCTCGGCGCTCAGGTTCGCCGTGACGAACGTTCCTGTTGCGGCGCCCAGCAGCACCGCAAAGCCGATGCTCGACTGGATCCAGCTCGAGTAGAACGCCCGCTTGTCCGGCGGCGCGTATTCGGTCAGAAACGCGGTGGCGCTGCCCATTTCGCCGCCAGCCGAGAATCCCTGCAACAAGCGCGCAATGACAATCAGCGCTGGTGCCCACAAGCCGATCTGGTCATAGGTGGGTGCGAGGCCGATCAGTGCGGTGCCGCCCGCCATCAGCAGGATGGTCAATGACAACGCCGCCTTGCGGCCGACCTTGTCGGAATAGACGCCGATCACGATACCGCCCACCGGCCGCATGAAAAAGCCGACGCCAAACGTCGCCACCGCCAACAGCAACGAGGTCAGTTCGCTGCCAGTCGGAAAAAACAGCTTGGCGATGATCACCGCGAAAAAGCTGTAGACCGTGAAGTCGAACCACTCGAGCCCGTTGCCCAATACGGTGGCGACGATTGCGCGGCGCCGTTGTCGCGCAAGCGTGTCGACAGATAGTGCGACGTTGGATGAAAGCGTTCCCTGCATGGTCTCTTCCTCATCAGACGGCCTGACGGCCGACGCTGTTCACAATGCGCCACCTCGGAAATTGAGCGGCGCTTTCGCTTACACAGCGAATCGTAAAGAGACCGGATTTGTTTTCGAAACGAAAGATTCGCATGCACGCATGCGTGTAGCGCATGCGTGCAATGCATACGCTCGAGTGCAGTCAGGCGAGCTTCGCCGATGCAACCTGTTGTTCCGCTTGATCGAACAGCCAGCGGGTAAAGAGACGCGCTGCCTGGTTCTGCGAGCGGTCGTTCGGCGACAGCACGTAATACCCGCCGCCATGACTCGCCGATGAATGCGTAGCGCGCACCAGCAGTCCTTCCTTGAGGCACGCGTCGATCATATGACGCCATGCGAGCACGACGCCCTGACCGAGGATTGCCATCTGCACGAGTTGCGGATAGTGGTTCACCACCACAGACTGCGGCGAGTCCGGCATGGCGACATCATTGAGACGGAACCACTCGGGCCACGACATCCACTGGCGCTGACCGTCTTCCTGCATCAGCAGTGTTTCGCACGTGAGATCGGCGGGCTGCAGCAGGCGGCCGGCAAGGTAGCTTGGCGAGCAAACCGGATAGACGTCTTCGTCGAAGATGCGGCGCGCGGTGAACTGCGGCTCGGCGCGTTGTCGGACGTAGTACAGCCCGACATCGAACTCGGCCGGCGACAGGGACGCAAGCCCGTCACGCACGATCATCCTGATGCGCACGTTCGGATGCGCCGCACGGAATTCGCCGAGCCGCGGCGTAAGCCACAGCACCGCAACGCCCGACGAACACGCGATCGTCAGTTCCTGATCGCCGTAGCGTTTCATCACATCCAGCGTTGCTTCAGAGCAATTCGCAAGCAGCCACTGCACGTGCTTCGCGTACCGGTCGCCCGCGATGGTGAGGCGCAGGGCTCGGTGCTCGCGCACGAAGAGCGAGCGGCCCAGAAACTCTTCAAGCTGCGCGATCTGCCGGCTTATCGCGCTTTGTGTCAGATGCAGCTCGGCGGCAGCCTTGGTGAAACTGGCGTGCCGCACGGCCGCTTCGAACGCGATCAGGCATTGGAGTGGGGGTAAGGGAGCGATGCGCATGGACGACGTAACCGAGTGGCGGTGGCGCCATGATAACGGGCAGCTTCCTGCACCGATCCGCATTCACATGGGAAGCGTGTTTGCAAGCCCCTCTCAAGTGTCCGGATTCGCCAGGATGAAGTTGCGCATGGCGCTGTACTCAGGGTCGACGATCTTGCCGTCGATCAAGATGCCCCACGACGTATTGCCGCTGTCCAGGACGTAGTACATCACCGACTCGATGTTGTCCGTCTTGCGCGCCGCGTAGAAGCGGGTCAGCCGCTCGGTAATGTACGACGCGCGAAATGCCTGGCTGTCCTCGGGATTGGCGTTCCACTCCGTGATCATGAACGGCACGCCGTAGCGCTTCTTGCAGTACGCAGGAAGATCGAAATTCGGGCCGCCACCGTTCACGCCGATGTTGAAGATATCCCCGTAGACCTCGTAGTTGTGCCACGTCGTGATGTCCCAGCGCAGCTGCGGATGACCTGTGGTGCCATCGGGTTGGGTGCCGTCCCAGAGTGCATCGGACGCGCCGATATCCGCCACGCAAAAGTTGATGCCGCACTTCGCGCCCGGCTGCACCGACCTGACGCCATCCATCATGCCGCGCATCACGCCGCGCATTGCCGGCCAGTTCGTGTTATTGAAATCCGTGACCCTGTTGCCCGCCGACGATGAATCAATAACGGTCTGTGAGCGGCGTGTCAGTTCATTGCCGCATTCGTACATGGTGACGCCATATGGCATGAGCGCGGCGGCAATGGTCGATCCGGATTGAAAACCCTGGTTGTACGCGGCGGCCTCGCTGGTCCAGACCACGCCGGATGCGTCGGTCAGGCTTTCATCGATACAGACAAACAGGCTGATGCCAGTACCGACAAACGCCTTCGCCATATCCACCAGCGCATTCAGCGACTTCGCGTCGAAGCATGTCAGTCGATACGACGTGCATCCCAGGGCTTGCAGGATCGCGACAGTTTGCGACGGCGTGTACAGGTAGTCGTAGTGCCCGTTCATGCCATAGAACATGCCCGATGCAGCCTTGACCGCCGAGTCATCGGGAACTTCGACCGGCTCCGACGCTGCGGCGTCGGGTACAGCGACTTCCGATGCAGCGTCGGAGCCGGTCGAAGTTCCCGATGACTCGGCGGTCAAGGCTA
>NZ_JBSIPA010000346.1:0-7256 GCF_053574605.1 Caballeronia sp. M23-90
TCTCGCAAAACTGTCGACGCCGCTTTGCCCGAGCCTGCCGCCCGCCGACGCGTTGATCGACGCGGTGAACGCGAATCCCGATGATCTTGAAGCTCGGTTCGCTTTGGCAAACCGCCTGATTGCGGGCCGCGACTACAACGGCGCGCTGGAGCATCTGTTCGCGATCTTCACGCGCGACCGCGCTTTCATGGACGATGTTGGCCGCAAGACCATGCTGTCGGTGTTCGGTCTGGCCGCGCATCAGCCTGAGGTGGTCTCGGCCTGGCGTCGCAAGCTCAGCAGCGCAATGAACTGACTTTAATGCGCGTAATTTAATTCTTTCAATTGGATTAAATCAAATCGAGCAGAAGTCTTTTGCAGCTTTACTTAATGCTTTTAATGGCCGCTTCACCCGAAATGGTAAAGCGGCCATTCGTTTCTAAAGCGCCTTCTTCGCAAGTTCCCTCAAGACAAAAGAAACCGCGGCGAACCCAAAACTGGCAGTGACACACACGCTCGATCCAAACCCGGCGCAATTCAAACCCACCGGTCCGGCATATCCTGGCGCGGTTTCGACGTGCTCGGCTTCCTCGCCGATATCGCTTGCCGGCGCTTCCGGGTAGATCAGCGGTTCCTCTGAGTAGACGGCGCTCACCTTGAACCGCGACTTTGGTCCGCGCGGAAACCCGTGCGACTTGCGCAACTGGCCGCGCACCTTCGAGAGCAGCGGGTCCTGGATCGTAAGCGCAAGATCATCGATACGAATCCGCGTCGGATCGAGCTGCCCGCCCGCGCCGCCAACCGTGATCAGCGGCTGATCGTGCTCGACGCACCATGCAATTAGCGCCGTTTTCGTACGCACGCTGTCGATTGCATCGATCACGAAGTCAAAACCGCCGCCCAGCACCGAATCGAAGTTCGCAGGCTCCACGAAGTCTTCAACCTCGTTCACACGGCAATCCGGATTGATGAGCCGGATACGCTCGGCCATGGCCGTGACCTTGGCCTTGCCGTAGTTGCCATCGAGCGCGGGCACCTGCCGGTTGGTATTGCTCTCGGCGACGTTGTCCAGGTCGATCAGCGTCAGCCGTCCGATCGCATTACGCGCCAGCGCTTCGACCGCCCACGAGCCCACGCCGCCAATTCCAATCACCGCCACATGCGCATGTTCGAACGCAGCAAGCCCCGCCGGGCCGTACAAGCGCGCCACGCCGCCGAAGCGCCGGGCGCGATCAGGCGCTTCAAACTCCGGCGTCGCGGGGGTAATATTTGAAGCATCGACAGAAGCGGAAATGGCGGTCATAAACGTTTAACGGGCAGGGACACAAGCAAGGAGGCAGAACTGACGCGCTATCACAACGATAGAAGCGCATATGAGCAGGAATTCACCGAATTGCGTATTCTGCCTTATCGAAGATTGGACGTCGGATACCAGCCTCCAGTTTTCTGAAAGCAGAATGAAAATAATCGCTCAGGTCACGTCAAATCCTGTTGCACGGCTTCATGACCTGACTCAATAAAGGTCGTGGAAGCATTAACCGTAAAGCGCACGATTTGCAGACCTTGGCTATACTAATGCGATTGAAGTGCTTGCATAAAAAATGACTACCCTCGCTGACCTTCGAAAGAATTATTCCGTCGGATCGCTGGACACATCCGACGTGGATCCGAATCCCATTCGGCAATTCGAAAGCTGGTTTGCGCAAGCGCAGGACGCACAACTCCCCGAACCCAACACCATGACGCTTGCCACCGTCGACGAACACGGCCGGCCATCGGCGCGTATCGTTCTCATCAAGGGCGTCGACGATCGCGGGTTCGTGTTCTTCACCAATTACCTCAGCCGCAAAGGTCACGAGCTCGCCGGCAACGCCGCCGCGAGCCTGCTGTTTTACTGGATCGAACTCGAGCGCCAGGTGCGCGTCGAGGGCTCCGTCGTCAAGACAAGTCCGGAAGAAAGCGACGCATACTTCGCGTCGCGCCCGCTTGGATCGCGAATAGGCGCGTGGGCGTCGGAGCAAAGTGAAGTGATCGAAAGCCGCGCGGTGCTCGAAGCCCGCGAGCGCGATCTGATCGCAAAATACGGTGACAACCCGCCGCGCCCTCCCCATTGGGGCGGCTACCGGCTCGTTCCCGACACTATCGAATTCTGGCAGGGCCGCCCTTCACGGTTGCACGACCGTGTCGTCTATAAACGTGATGCACGCGAGCAAGCGGACAACGGCCAGCAATGGCGCATCGTCCGACTATCGCCTTAGCGCCTGAAGGCGTCTTTAAGCGGTCTTAAAGCACCTTCGCCGAATTTTTGCTTCGCTTGACTGTATCAGACCTTTGCCCGGTTCAAGGTGAACCGACATGAGCAACCCGCGTTGAATCGCGTCTCGTTGCGGCGTGTCCGAACGGATATGGCGAAAGCAGAAAAACATCACGATGTGACGTACCAATGTGCAGTGCAAGCGACCCGGTTTGGCTTCAATTTCATCTGAGCGCGGAGAACAAGCATGTTTTGGGAGAAAAAGCTGACGCAGTGGGTGCAGGATATCCGGGACCGGGCCAACTTGCCCGCACGCCTTGTCCTGTGGGATGGACAGCAACATGACTTCGGAAGTTTCGCGGCGCCGCAAGTCACGTTGCACGTGAAGAGCGCGACTGCCCTGCCTTATCTGCTCGAACCGAGTCTGGACAATCTCGGTGAAGCGTATGTGAAAGGCAAGATCGACATAGAGGGCAAGCTGTCGGACATCATCAACATCGGGTACGGGCTGGCCAAGAACACGGTCACCAGCGCGGGCAAGCTTGCGCGCGTGCGGCGTTACTTCAATCATACGAAGGCGTCGGACAAGAAAGCCATTCAGTACCACTACGATGTATCAAACGAGTTCTACGCGCTCTGGCTCGACAAGAACATGGTCTACTCGTGCGCGTACTTCGAGAACGGCGACGAAGACCTCGCCACTGCGCAGATCAAAAAGATCGATCACATCCTGACCAAGATCCAGTTGCAGCCGGGCCAGCGCCTGCTCGACATTGGCTGCGGCTGGGGCGCGCTCGTCTTGCGGGCAGCGGAGAAATTCGGCGCGCAATGCGTGGGCGTCACGCTCTCGCAGAACCAGTTCGATCTCGCGACCAAGCGCGTGAAAGACGCAGGACTCGAAGACAAGATCGAGATCCGTCTGCAGGATTACCGCGACGTGCAAGGCCAGTTCGACCGGATCACGAGCGTCGGGATGTTCGAGCACGTCGGCCGCAAGAACCTGCCCGGCTACTTTGCCAAGGTGCGTGACCTGCTGGTCGACGACGGCATCGCGATGAACCACGGCATTACGTCGACCGATTACGACAGCGGCGAAACGGCGCTGGGCGGCGGCGAGTTCATCGACCGTTATGTGTTTCCGGACGGTGAGCTGCCGCATATCGGGCTGGCGCTCGAAGCGCTGCAGGAGGGCGGCCTGGAAGCGGTGGACGTGGAAAGCCTGCGCCGTCACTACGCGCGCACGCTCGACATCTGGGCGGAGAATTTCGAAGCGCACGCGGACAAGGCCAAGTCGCTCGTGGACGATGAAAAATTCCGCATCTGGCGCGTGTACCTTGCAGGATGCGCGTATGCGTTCGAAAATGACGACGTCTCGATCTACCAGATCGTCTGCCGAAAGGCCGGGCGCAGCGCGAAAACGCTGCCGTGGTCGCGCCGGTACATTTACGAAAAATCGCTCTGAGTTCAACGCCCGATTCTGCCGCTCCCCATGAACCCGCGTCCGGTGATGAACCGGACGCGGGTTTTGTCGATGTCGATCTGTTCGGTGAGGTTGTCGAGCCGGAAACTGCGCAACCTCCGAGATCGAAGCCAGCCAAAACGGCTTCTCCTCGAGCGAAATCACGCGGCGGCGTTCTGCCTGCCCTCGTCACGCCAGAACTCCACGCGCTCGCCGAACAACTTCCGGCGAAGGTTCATATCGGGACATCGACGTGGTCGTTTCCCGGCTGGCGCGACATCGTGTATGGCGACGAGTATTCGTCGGCCAAGCTTTCCCGCGATGGCCTCAACGCGCTCGGCGCGCATCCGCTGCTGCGGTGTGTATCGATAGACCGCTCGTTTTACGGGCCCTTGTCGGTCGCCGATTACGCCCGCTACGCCGGCCAGGTCCCGGCGCATTTCCGGTTTATCGTCAAGGCGCCCGCCTCGGTGACGGACGCCACCGTCCGCGGCGACAAGGGCATACCTGCAGGCGACAATCCCGCATTCCTCGACTCGGGCATCGCGATCAGTGAGTTCGTGGAGCCTTGCATTGCCGGTCTGGGTGAGAAGGCGGGCGCGCTCGTATTCCAGATTCCGCCGCTTCCCGACGCGATGATCGTCGATCCCAGCCTTTTCCTCGATCGATTGTCCGCGTTCTTGCAGGCTTTGCCGGCGCTGCCCGGCGAAAGTTGTTATGCCGTCGAACTGCGCGACGCCACCATGCTGACGCCGCGTTTCATCCGCGTCCTGCGCGATGCCAACGTGCGCTATTGCGTCGGCATCCATGCACGCATGCCTGATCCGAGGCGTCAGGCAAAGGCGCTCGCGCTGCTCGATGAAGGTGGAATGGGTCCGCTGATCGTGCGCTGGAGCCTGCATGGCGGCTTCAAGTACGAACAGGCGAAAGCGAAATACGAGCCGTTCGACAAACTCGTCGATGAAGACCCCGACACGCACGAAGCACTCGCCGAACTCGCCGTTCGATACGCACTCGCGGGCCAGCCTGTGGTGATTGCGGTGAACAACAAGGCCGAGGGATCGGCGCCGCTGACCTGCTTCAAGATCGCGCGCAACCTCGTTGCCGCGCTGCCGATCTGGCTTGGAAAAAAATAAAGCGGGCTTCAGTTTCCCGAAGGCCGCCTGGTCTTGCTATGCGCCGGCAGTCATCAACGCTTGAGCCTGCTGGCAAATTTCTGCCTGAACTTCGCTACCTTCGGCGCCACCACGAACGCGCAATATCCCTGGTTCGGATGCTGTTCGAAGTAGTTCTGATGATAGTCTTCGGCCGGATAATAGTTGCCGTTCAGCGGCGTCACTTCGGTCACGATCTTGCCGTCGAAGATGCCGCCCTTCTGCAGTTCATCGATCACACCCAGCGCGATTTTCCGTTGTTCTTCGGAGTGCGTGAAAATGCTCGACCGGTACTGCGTGCCAACGTCATTACCCTGACGGTTGAGCTGGGTCGGATCGTGTGTGGCGAAGAAAATCTCCAGCACTTCCTTGTATCCGATAACAGCAGGATCGAAGTCGACCTTGATGACTTCGGCATGCCCGGTCGTGCCGTCGCACACTTGTTCGTACGATGGGTCCTTCACCTGCCCGCCGGCGTACCCCGACTCCACCGACACCACCCCTTCCACGCCCAAAAACACCGCTTCCGTACACCAAAAACACCCGCCGCCGATGGTGGCGGTTTCGCGTTTCGCCTGCTCGTCATGTTGCGTCATGCTGGCTCCTGGTTCGTGTTCCGCAGTCACCCAAATGCGTGCGGAACCCCTCTGAATCAACCCTGCCAGCTTACTGGTTTTCGTGTATCCATGCTGCCGTCGAGGCTTATGACGCGGCAGCTTCATTATTAGCGGCGTAGTCGATTCCGATAGAATCGCAACAACTGCAATCCTCCGATGACATCGAAACCGAACCATCCTCAATGAAACGCGCTAATCCGCCGAATTTCGATGCAACCGCTTTTCGAGACGCACTGAGTCAGTTCGCGACCGGCGTCACCGTCATCACGACGCGCGCCGCGTCCGGCCAGTTGATCGGCATCACGGCCAGCTCGTTCAATTCCGTCTCGCTCGATCCGCCGCTCGTGCTGTGGAGCCTCGCGACGAAGTCGGCATCCATGCCCGTTTTCCAGGCCAACAGTCACTACGTGGTCAACGTGCTCGCCGCGACGCAAGTCGATCTGTGCAAGCGCTTTGCGACGGTCAAGGGCGACCGTTTTGCAGGGGTATCGCACGCGGCCGGGGACACAGGCATGCCCGTGCTCGATGGCGCGCTCGCCTGGTTCGAATGCCACAACCGCAGCCGCTATCAGGAAGGCGACCACGTGATCTTCGTGGGCCAGGTCGAACGATGCGGCGTGCACGAAAACGCAGCGGAACTAGCCCCTCTGGTATTCCAGGCGGGGCAATTCCATACGATCGGGTCGTTGTAAAACGCGTTGCGAAGCTCAGTTCGTGCGATCGATCAGCGCGACCGGTACGCCGGCTTCGTCCTTCATGGTCTGAAGCACGATATTCGAGCGGATGTCGATCACGCCCGGCGCCTTGTAGAGCTTGCTCAGAATAAAGTCTGAGTAATGTTTCAGGTTATGTGCGAGGACGCGAAGCACGTAATGCGTGTCGCCCGTCACCACGAACGCGCCGACCACTTCCGGCCATTCGCGCACCGCAGCCGCAAATTTCTCGTGCCAGTTTTCCTGGTCATTGCGCATGGACACGTGCACAAACGCCTCCAGTTCCACGCCAAGCCGTTCCCGGTCCAGACATGCGCGATAACTCGCGATCACCCCTTCTTCCTCGAGCAACCGCATGCGGCGCAAGCACGCCGATGGCGATAGCGAAATCCGTTCGGCCAAATCGAGGTTGCTGATCCGCCCATCTTCCTGCAATACCGACAAAATACGGCAATCCGTTGCGTCGAGCGAGAACCCTGTCATTTTTTAGTCTCCCTGCGGCTGTTTCATCGAATTATGTTCTAAGAGCGGCCCCTTTGGGAGGTTTTTTCTAAATCACGTTTCGAGGATCCGGACCTTAAACCAGCCGCGCCGCCAGTGCGCGCAGCTTTGGGCCGATGACATCCCGAAAAAAAATTTCATCCATCGACGATGCGGGACCGCTGCTGCTCAGCACCAGCCAGCGACCGTTGCGGAGATCGCGTACGGGTGCGGCGATCGCATTTACATCGGCGTGCCAGTCACGAAACGAATAGCAACAGCCATCGCGAGCGTAGTCGGAGATCGCATCCCGGGCGGCTTTCACCAATCGCGGGCCGTCTTCGCCGTTTTTCTGCGCCGTTGCTTCAAGTTCGTCCAGCAATGCGGCTTGCAGGTCCGGTTCCTGCACGGCGAGATAAGCGCGGCCCATGGAACTGGTGAGCATCGAAAGGCGCGATCCGGGCGCGAGACCGAGCGTGAGCGCAGTCTCGCTGCGGATCGTTTCCAGATAGATCATATCGAGTCCATCGCGGCAACCGAGCGATACCGCCGCGCCAATCTCCCGCGCCAGCACGCGCATGTGCGGGAGATTGGGGCGGG
>NZ_JBSIPA010000347.1:0-7253 GCF_053574605.1 Caballeronia sp. M23-90
TCCGGCGCTCGCAGCCGCCGGTCCCAAGGGATGAGCACGCTACGAGGCGCACCAGATGGCGGCCCCGAGGCGCGGTTGGTGCTGAAGAATCCCGGTTGATCTCACGCACTCACTTCGGCGCGATGTCACGCTCCACACGCTTGATATGCTGCTCGACATAGAACGCGGCGGCATCGGCGTCGCCCTGGATCACCGCCTCATAGATCAGCCGATGTTCGGCCACATACAGCCGTATGCGGCCTGCGTCGTAGATGCCTTCGTCCTTCAGGCGTTTCCACAACGGCTGGTCCATCGAACTCGCGACTTCATCGGCGATCTTGACCATCAACGCGTCGCCCGTCATCACGGCAAGCTGCCGGTGGAACAACCGGTCGCTGCTGTTCCATAACGCGCGCTGAGCGGGATCGTCGATGTCGTAGACGCTCTCCATCTGATCGAGATAATGTTCGGCGAGGCTGTCGCGCTGGCCACGAACGGCGGCACGGCGCGCGATGGCCGGCTCGAGAACCATCCGTACGTCGAGCGTGGAGCTCGGGCTGAAGTCGGCGGTTGCCGTGCCGTTCGCGCTTCCGTTCGACAGGCGGGCGAACGCGTCACCGCACACGAACGTGCCCGAGTTCCGTTTGGTGACGACCAGCCCTTCGTTCTGCAACGCGCCGATCGCCTCGCGCACGGCGGGACGCCCTACACCGAACAACGCGGCGAGGTCGCGTTCCGAGGGCAGCCGCGACTCGGGCATGAAGCGGCCGGCCGCGATCTCATCGCGAATTTTCTGCGATACCTGTTCATAGATTTGTCTGGGCCGGAACGAGCCGTCCAGTTCGGCGTGCACCGCTGACATTCGTCGATCTCGCTTATCTAAATCAAACTACGTGGTCAAAAGCCAAACCAGAATAGCTCCGCTTATTTTGAAATGGTTGCGGGCATGACCAGTTGTGGCATACATTAACTGGTCTGCAATAAAGACCAGTATAGTCCCACACGGAGTGAAATAAATGAATAAGGCTGTCGCAGGTTTTATGGTCGCCGCCGCGACCCTTACAAGCATGGGCGCCCACTCGCAAGAGGTGGTGACGATCGGTCATTCGGCGCCGCTAACCGGCCCGCAAGCGGTCAACGGCAAGGACAACGAAAACGGCGCGCGCCTTGCGCTCGAGGATCTGAACAAGAAGGGCGTGACGGTGGCGGGAAAGAAGGTAACGTTCAAACTGGATTCGGAAGACGACCAGGCTGACCCGAAGATTGGCGTTCAGATAGCCCAAAAACTTGCCGATGGCGGCGTGATCGCCGTGCTCGGGCCGTACAATTCCGGCGTCGCAATTCCCGCATCGCGCGTCTTCAACACCGCCGGCATCCCCATGCTGCCGGTTGCATCGAATCCCGCGCTGACCACACAGGGCTTCAAGAACATCTTCCGCATTGGCGCAAGCGACGAACAACTCGGCGGCGCCATGGCCGTGTTTGCGAAGAAGACGCTGAAGGCAAAGACGGCAGCGGTTATCGACGATCGCACCGCTTACGGCCAGGGCGTCGCAGAGCAGTTCGTGAACGTGGCGAAGGCGCAAGGCATCCAGATTGTCGACAGCCAGTACACCAACTCCAGCGCGACCGATTTCCTCGGCATCCTGACGAGCATCAAGGCGAAGAACCCCGACGTCATTTTCTTCGGCGGATATGCAGCGCAAGGCGCGCCGATGGCCAAGCAAATGCGCCAGCGCGGATTGCGCGCGAAGCTGCTCGGCGGCGACGGCATCTGTTCCGCCGACATGGGCAAGATCGCGGGCGACGCGGCATCGATCGTGTATTGCGCGCAAGGCGGCACGTCCCTCGAGAAGACTGCTGCGGGGCGTGACTTCGTGAAGCGCTACAAGGACACGTATCACACGGACACGCAGGTCTACGCCGTCAGCTATTACGACGGCATGATGCTGCTCGCCGATGCCATGGTCAAAGCCGGTACCACCACGGACAAGGCCAAGCTGATCGAACAGCTCTCGAAGACGAACTACAAGGGCATCGCGGGAACCTATTCGTTTGACGCCAAGGGCGACCTGAAAGGCGCGCCCACCACCGTGTACGCAATCAAGGACGGCTTGCCGGTCGCTTACGGGCAGTGAGCGGACTGGACGCGAAATGAAAATCACGAATGCAATCAGCACGGTCGAAGTCCATACCGGCGGGGAGGCGTTTCGTATCGTGACGAGCGGCTTGCCGAAGATACAAGGCAAGACGATCGTCGCGCGTCGCGCATGGCTCAAGGAACACGCTGACCACATCCGCCGCGCGCTGATGTTCGAACCGCGCGGTCACGCCGACATGTACGGCGGTTATCTCACTGAGCCCGTGAGTGAGGGCGCCGATTTCGGCATCATCTTCGTTCACAACGAAGGCTACAGCGATCATTGCGGCCATGGCGTGATCGGGCTTGCAACGGCGGCCGTCGAGCTGGGATGGATCGAGCGCAAGGAGCCCGAGACCCGCGTGGGTATCGACGCGCCGTGCGGGTTCATAGAGGCGTTCGTGCAGTGGGACGGCAATCACGCAGGCAACGTGCGGTTCGTCAACGTGCCGTCCTTCATCTGGCAACGCGACGTGACAGTACATACGCCGTCGTTTGGCAGCGTGACGGGCGACATCGCTTTTGGGGGCGCCTTTTATTTCTATACCGATGGCGCGCCTTTCGACTTGCCGATCCGCGAATCTGCGGTCGACAAACTGATCCAGTTCGGCGCTGAGGTCAAGGCTGCGGCCAACAAGGCGGTGAAGGTCGTGCATCCGGAGATTCCCGAGCTGAACCATATCTACGGCACGATCATCGCGAACGAGGCGCGGCACGCGGGTTCATCGCAGGCGAATTGCTGTGTGTTCGCCGACCGCGAAGTGGACCGGTCGCCTACCGGATCGGGCACGGCCGGCCGCGTCGCGCAACTGTACTCGCGCGGTTTGCTGGGACGCGATGAAACGCTCGTCAACGAGTCGGTGATCGGCACCGTGTTCAAAGGCCGCGTGCTGAGCGAAACGAAGCTCGGTCCCTTCGACGCCGTCATTCCCGAGATCGAAGGCAACGCATATATCTGCGGGTTCGCGAACTGGATCATCGACGATCGCGATCCGCTCACCTACGGCTTCCTGGTGCGATGAACATGATCCGATTTTTCGATGAACAACAGACCGCGGCGCTGCTTCCTTATCCCGAACTCGTGGCTGCCTTGAGCATTGCGGTAACGGAATATGGCGCAGGAAAGATCGTGAGCCCGGAAAGACAAGTCGTGCCGTTGCAGGCGAAGGGCGTGATGTTGTCGATGCCCGCAAGCGCCTCGGATCTCGCCATTCACAAGCTCGTGAACGTATGTCCGGGAAACGGCGCAAAGGGATTGCCGACCATTCACGGGCAGGTTACGGCATACGATTCGATCACCGGACAGGCGCTTTTCACGCTCGATGGCCCGACGGTCACAGGCAGGCGGACCGCCGCAATCTCGGCGCTTGGTATCCGGAGCCTTGCACGCAGCGTGAAAGCGATCCTGCTGATCGGCACCGGCAAGCAGGCAAGCAATCATGCCGAAGCGTTTGCCGCGCTGTTTCCTGATGCCACGCTTTACGTAAAGGGTTCATCGCTGGAATCGGCCCAGCGTTTTGCGGCTGCACGCAAGGGAATAATGGCGCTCGATAACGACGTCGTGCCGGATGATATCGATGTAGTCGTCACGCTCACGACAAGCAGGAAGCCGGTTTATCACGATGCCGCGCGTGTGGCACGGCTGGTCGTTGGTGTCGGTGCATTCACGCCGGACGGGGCGGAGATTGCGGCGTCCATCGTGCATGGCAGCGATGTGATTGTGGACGATCCTGCCGGGGCGAAACACGAAGCGGGAGATCTGATCCAGGCAGGCATCGACTGGACCGCGGTTGGGGCGCTGGCTGCAGTTATTGGTGGATCATGGAGCAGGTCTGCTGATCGGCCCGTGGTGTTCAAGAGCGTCGGATGCGCCGCGTGGGATCTGGCCGCGGCGCGGTTGGCGCGTGAGCGGCTGTCGCAGGAGTGACAAGGCGCATCGGGCGCGCTTTAGCAGGACTGTTCATCCCGGCAGCAACGTAATCCCGAAACGCGGTGCGGCATCGATCATCCGCTTGATGTCTTCGGGTTCCGGCGGTGTTGGCGTGACAGGACCCGTTTGCGCATGAGCGCATGAATCGACGAAATCGTCGAAGCCGGCGGGCGTACAGACCAGCATGTATCGCGAGGGCAGGTCCGTGTTGTTCGCCAGCCGATGCGGCACGTTTCGCGGCAGGAGCGCAGTCTCGCCGGCATGCACGCTGACCTGTTGTCCGTCGATGGTGACATCGACCACACCTTCCAGCACCGTGATGGTCTCTTCCTCGCGGTCATGGACATGCAACGGCGTTGCCCGGTGAGGAGGTCCGAAGATCTCCATCATGCAGAAGACGCCGGCGGTGTCTTTTCCGGAAATCAGCAGGCGTACGCGCGTGCCGGCAAAGTTGTACTCGGGCGCTTGAGTGTTCAGCACGAACATGATGTTCCTCTTGAATTGATTACACGACCTTCACTATAGGCCGCGCGTCGTTCAAGAAATATAGCCGCCGCTGCCGTAACATTCACGGCAACATACCGTGAATTTCCGATGAAAAACCTCAGACAATTCATGAGTTTTGCAGCGGTTGCCAGGAACGGCAGTTTCGCGGCAGCCGCGCGTGAACTGGGTCTCGCGCCGTCGTCGGTCGCGAAAAGCGTGGCGCGTCTGGAAAGCGATCTCCGCGTGCGCCTGTTCCACCGGACAACGCGAGCGGTTCGTCTCACAGAGGAAGGCGATGCGCTGTTCGCGCGCTGCGCACGCGTGCTGGAAGAGATCGAATCGCTGGAATTATCGGCCACGCAATCGCCCGAAGCGCCTTCGGGAACCCTGCGTATTGGTGCGCCAATAGGCTATGGAACCCGCAAGATCGTGCCCGTTCTCAATCGTTTGCTCGCAGCGCATCCGCTGCTCAACGTCGACATGCGCCTGACCGACGAGCGTGTGAACCCGGTGAACGAAGG
Source organism: Caballeronia sp. M23-90 (assembly GCF_053574605.1). NCBI lineage: Bacteria > Pseudomonadati > Pseudomonadota > Betaproteobacteria > Burkholderiales > Burkholderiaceae > Caballeronia > Caballeronia sp. M23-90. Next base: position 5,057 of record NZ_JBSIPA010000347.1, read on the forward strand.
GCTGGACGCCGTGGTGCGACTTGGCACGCTGGACGACTCGGGCCTGGTTGCACGCACGATCGATCGTCAGCATCTGGTGCTATGCGCAAGCCCCGCGTATGTGAACGCGAATGGCGCACCGCGGTCAGTCGCAGAGTTAGAAGAGCGTCCTGTCATAGTGTTCAGGATGCCTACCAATGGGCGAGATCGCCCGCTTGAATTCATCGTCGATGGAAAGAACATCCAGCTGCGCCCACGCTCAAGGTTTTCGCTGAGTCACGGCGACGCCATGGTCGAAGCGCTGCTTGACGGTGCGGCGATCGCTCAAGTGCCCGAGCACATGGTCGAGCGTCACATCAGGGAGGAGACGCTTGTTGAGTTATTGCCCGAATTCCGCCCTGCGCCGCTCGCGGTCAACGTCGTGACGCCCGGCGCGCGGATGATGCCGCCGCGAGTGCGTGTGTTTATCGATGCGTTGGTGTCCGCATTCAATCCATGAAGCAGGATCAAAGCGGGTAAACCCGCTTCAAGATTTCGTTGACATCGAAGTGGCCGGTTACTAGAGTGAATGTACTTTGGATGCACAGGACGTTTTTGCCAAAGAACGTTCCGGACATCCGATTCCACGTGGCCAGCCGGCAAAAGAGCGGACGCCATCATTCTGGAGACGTTCATGACGCAACAGCGGCCTCGTTGGGTACTCATCACTTTGTTATTCGTCGGCGGGATGATCAGTTACCTCGACCGTGCGGCTTTATCGATCACTGCGCCGCTGATTTCCAGGGATCTGCATCTGGATCCGGCGCAACTCGGCGTTGTCTTCAGCAGCTTCTTCGTCGGCTATGCATTGTTCTGCTTCGTGGGCGGCTACGCGTCGGATCGATTTGGTCCGAAGGCAGTATTGAGTGTTTCCATGCTGGTCTGGTCGCTCTTTTGCGGCCTCACGGCGGGCGTGTTCAGCATCGCGAGCCTGCTGGTCGTGCGCGTGATCTTTGGCATGGGCGAAGGCCCATACTGCGCGAACATTAACAAACTCGTTTCGAACTGGTTTGCGCGCAAGGATCAGGCGACGGCCATTGGCGTCGCCAATTCGGGCCAGTCGTTCGGCGCAGCGCTGGCTGGGCCGATTGTCGGCTTTATCGCCGTGAGCGCGGGATGGCGGACATCGTTTGTCGTGATCGCGTCGGTTGGCGTGCTGTGGGTCATCGCGTGGATGGTGTGGGCGAAAGACAAGCCCGATGTCGCGCCCGAATCCGGCCTCGACGCGCGTCAGGAACGCGCCGAAGTCCAGCATGGCCCGGCCGGCGAAACGGGTCCGCTGATGAGCTATATCCTGCGCCCCGGCATCCTCGCGACGGCCTTCGCATTCTTTGGCTACGCGTACATCCTGTACTTCTTCCTTTCGTGGTTCCCCAGCTACCTGACGATGGCGCATCACCTCAGCATCCAGAAGATGTCGGTGGTGACCGTGATCCCGTGGCTGGTCGGAACGACCGGACTGGTGGCGGGCGGCTTCGTGTGCGACTGGATCTACAAGAAGACGGGCCGGGCGATCTTCGCGCGCAAACTCGTGCTGATCACAAGCCTGGCTGCAGGCGCGGTGTGCATCGCGGCGACGGGCGCCGTCACCGACCTGACGTCCGCTGTCACGCTGATGGCCGTGGCGGTCTTCTTCATGTATGCATCGTTTAACACGTACTTCGCGATCATCCTCGATACCGTCGAGAAGAACCGCGTCGGTGCGGTAAGCGGCTTCGTGCATCTGATTGCGAATCTGGCGGGCATCGTGGCTCCAGCCGCGACCGGGTTTCTAGTGCAATGGTCGGGCAACTTCAAGAGCGCGTTCCTGCTGACCGGCTTGATTGCAGCACTCGGCGCGATATCCGTGGCGATTTTCGTGCGCTCGCCCAAGGAACAATTGTCATTCGAAGCTGAACCGGCGCGAAGCTGAAGCAGCAGACGTCACTTTCACGGACACTCAAGATGACTTATTTCGCGACTGTCGAAGAACTGCGGATCGAGGCGAAACGGCGCGTGCCGAAGATGTTCTACGACTATGTCGATGCCGGTTCGTGGACCGAATCCACGTATCGCGCGAATTCCGACGATTTCGCCAAGTTGCATTTTCGCCAGCGCGTGGCGGTGGACTTCAGTCACCGCAACCTCGCCACGACGATGGCAGGCACGCCTGTCACCATGCCCGTGGCGCTGGCGCCGA
>NZ_JBSIPA010000348.1:0-7241 GCF_053574605.1 Caballeronia sp. M23-90
TCCACGAGGAACATGGCCTGCGAGCCATTCAACGCATGGTTCCAGACAATGCCGTATTTCGCGAGCGCATACGTCACCAGTCCAATACCATCTCATTGATCCGACGAGGTACACCTGGTTGTCGCGGACGTCAATGGCGTAGAGTTCGCGCCCGCAAAATCCCGTCGATGCCAGCACGACCGTGGATTCCTTCGGCGTATGCGCGATCACGCGTTGCAGTGCGTCGTGGCGTGAAGACAGTTCGCCGTTTTCAGCGAATTGCGTTCCGACTTCGGCGCGCTCGTTCAAAGCACGCCGGCGCACGCCGCTCAAGCCCTTCTTCGTGAGCTTGTACGGCGCAACACTGCCCTTCTGCATCACGAGCGCATACGGCCGCCCGGTGCTGTCCATATGCGCGGTCGCACGATCGAGCGCGGGACCAATTGCATCGGCTTCGGTGGGGAACAATTCCCATGGAATCTCCATGGTGTCCAGCATGGCCGGCGTGACCGGACCCATCAGCGCGTGCTGGGGTTCATCGGCGACGCCGGGCTGGCCGCGCCATGTGACGATCAGCAATTGCGGCAGCCTGAACGTCCAGGTCAGCGACGTGAGCGGGCTCACCGCGTTGCCGAGCCCGGAGTTCTGCATCATCGCCACACCGCGCCGCTTCTTGAACTCGCCCGATGCGCCCAGCGCCACGCCCGCGATCAACGCAACCGCGTCACCCTCGTTCGCTGCCGAAACATAATTCAGCGACTCGTCCTGCAGCACGTAATTGATGAACGGCGTCAGGTACGAGCACGGCACGCCCGCGTACCAGTCGAAACCGCGCTCACGCGCGGCTTCGACAAATTGTGCAGCTTCGATCACGCGCCTGCCTCCGCGCCCGACGATCCGTTCGATCCGTACGGTGCTTGCCCGTGAGCGAAGTCACCGGCTTGACGGAGTTCGTCGAGGTCGTTCACGCCGCGCCAGTGGCCATGCACGTATTGCACTTCGATGCGCTCGCCCGCCGCGATCAGTGCGTTGAGCAACGCGGCCATGTCGAGCCTGGCGAAGTCATCGCGTCGTTGCAGTTGTTCGAGCGTGGCGACCAGACGCTCGCGGCCCGCGCCGCGCACGTTGAGCAAGCCCATCCAGCGGCCTTGCGGCGCTTTCGATTCCACGTTTGCCGGAGCGGCCGAGCTCGTGACGCTTTCGAGCCAGACTTTCTGGCCGAAAAGCGCGCGGTCATCGGCGGTGGAGCAGAACGCAAAGTCCGTCGATGCAACCCCGGCTTGCGGCGTCTGCGACGAATCCACGACCACGCAGAAGTCGCTGTCCGACTCCACCAGATCGCGAAGAATGTAGCTGCGGAACAAGAGGTCGCCGTACGAGATGACCGTGTCGGCCGTGAACGATTTCGCTGCGCACGCGAGCGACGCCAGTTCGCCCGTCTGCTCATGCTTTTCGTTCACAACCAAACGAATGCCCGATGTATCGATGGCGTCCGCGCGATAACCGCCCACCACCGTGATGTCGTTGATGCCTTCCTTCTTGAACGCTTCGACCAGGCGGCGCAGCAGTGGCTTTCCCGCGATCGGCAGCATCACCTTGGGTTTGTCGGCGGTGACGGCTTCGAGGCCTGCGCCCCGGCTTGCCGCCAGAACAACCGCGTTACGCGATGCGCTCGCCGACGACAGATACACGCCCTCGGCCGTCGAATACTCTTCGGCGTCCTGCAGGCGGAAGATTTCGTTCACGCTCGCCACGCGGTCTTCCACGTTCACGAGCGTCTGGCTGGTGTGGATTTCTTTGGCGATAGCCTGCATGGTCGATGCCGCGCCGCGCAGCAAATGGTTCGCCCAGATCACCGTGCTGATGCCGGCCTGACGGAAGACATCGGTTGGCGTGCTGTAGTACTTGGTCGGCACGATCACGAGCGGGCCGCGGCCGGCCCATTCACGTGCGAACGTAAGGATCTCGTCGGGCTTCGACAGCTTGCTGTGAATCAGGATGGCGTCCGCACCGGCTTGGCGATAAGCCTCGGCGCGCTTTAACGCCTCTTCCATGCCCCAGCCGGCAATCAGCGCTTCGACGCGCGCGACGATCGAGAAATTCGGATCGCTTTGCGAATCCTTGCCGGCCTTGATCTTGCCGCAGAACTCGTCCATCTCGGCGAGCGGCTGGCGCTCACCGTTCAGGAAAGAGTTCGTCTTGGGAAACTGCTTGTCCTCAATACACACGCCTGCAATACCGCGCTGTTCCAGCTTCTTCACCAACCGGCGGACATTATTGAAGTTGCCGTAACCAGTGTCGCCGTCGAGCAGGATAGGAAGGTCGCTGGCATCCGCCATGAACTCGAGCGTGTCGACCACTTGCGTCCAGCTTGCTTCGTTGTTGTCGCGTACGCCGAACTGCGCGGAGATCGTCAGGCCCGACCCCCAGATCGCCTTGAAACCGGCTTCCTTGACAATGCGCGCCGACAAGCCGTTGTGCGCTTCCATCAGGAATTCGAGCTCATTGCTTTGAAGCATTTCGCGCAGACGAAGGGAACGGGCATAAGCCGCGGGTAGTTGATACGGTGCGTTCATCGTAGGGCTCCAGCAAGCTGACGCAGTTGCGGCAAGACTTCGTCGGCCGCGCGTTTAACGTCGTTTTGAAAATCGATTTCGATCCACGGCGCGCCGGTTACATCGGCGACGTCGAATACCTGGCTGCGTTCCAGCAGCAGATCGCGGACAGCTTCTTCATGCGGCAGGTTCGCGCGACCCGTCGCGACGTATCCCGCGACGATCTCGGCCAGACGGCGTGCGGCGGTTTCATCGAAGCGGAAAAATCCCACCGATTCGCCAATCACGTCGTACTGCAGATCCGCCAGCACCTGCTTGCGCAACTCGACCGGTACGCCATTCGCCACGCAGAGTTTCACCGGTTCATCGCCCGCTTCGAAATCACGGTCGATCAACAAGCGGTTCACCGGCCCCGCGCCCGCCACCAGCGGTTCGAGAATGCGTTCGTCGTAAAGCACGTCGGCGTCCATCAGGAGCACGTCGCCGCCACGCGTCAACGCATCGGCCGCCGTATGCACGGACAACACGCTGCCAAGCGAAAACTCGTTGTTCACCACCACTTCGGTATGCGGCTTCCAGGCGATCGTGGCCAGTTCTTCTTCAACCACTTCGTGCTTGAATCCGAGTACAAAAACGATCTCGTCGACGCCCGCGGTTTTCAGCAGTTGCAGATGACGTTCAAGCAGCGACGATTCGCCAAAACGCAGCAGGCACTTCGGCTTTTGCTGCCCTTCAGGCTGCACGAGACGTAATCCCATGCCGGCGGCAAGGATGATTGCGCGCATGTTGATCCTATGGGTAAGGCTTTATTCGATATCCGGCACGCGCGCAAGACGACGGCGCTGCCAGCCCTTTTCAGCGAAATGCAGATAAACGATGCCAGGCAAACCCAGCAGCAACTCACGCGCGCGCTTGGCGAGCGAAAGCGCCAGGGCGGCTTCGGGCGGCAAACCAATCAGGCGCGCGAGCAGCAGGTAGCCGCCCTCCTGCACGCCGAGCGAACCGGGCACGGCGAACGCCGCGCCACGAATGGCCTGGCCAAGACTTTCCAGCATCAACGCTTCGCCCCACCCAACCGGCGAGCCGAGCAGATGCAGGGCAAGCCAGACTTCGCCCGTACCGACAATCCAGCCCAGCAGGCTCAGCGCGAAACTCGCGGCGACCGGTCCGGGTTTCTTGTAGAGCTCGAGCACGGCGCTATCGACGGCTTCCGCGCGCGATACCAGCGACGACCAGTCGCGCTTCTTCGAAAAGCGCGCGGCAAACTGGGAAGCAAAACGCGTTGCCCGGCCGAACAAACCCGCACGCTGCGCAAAGAAGAAGCCGACGACCATCAGCGAGCACACCACGATCACGATCAGCACCGGCAGCAACATGCCCACGCCCGATGCATAGCCACTCAGGAGCGCGAGGCCGATCATTGCGAAGATCATCTGGCCGACGGACTGCATGGTCGTGCTGACGGTGATGACGGCGGCGGCGTCGCGCGCACGCATGCCGCGCTGCGAGAGATAACGCACCATCAGCATGGGGCCGCCTATCTGGCCGGCCGGCATCAGGCTATTGACGGACTCGCCGGTCCAGCGTGCGAGCAATGCGTCACGGAACGTGACATCGCGTTCATTGCGGGGAAAAAGAGTTTCGATGGCCAGCGCGTCGATCACGACTGGCAGCACATGAAATGCCGCGACGGCGAGCAATCCCCAGCCAGCGGCCGCAAGCGCCGTCGCGACGGAACCGAAACCCTGCCAGCCCAGCAGCGCGATGAACAACACCACGCCGAGCGACAGAAGGACAGTTCCAGCGCGGCTCATGCGGCGCCGTTCCTCCCGCCTTTGCGGCGGAATACCTGGCCGAAACCGAAGTACGCGATCGAATCCTTCATGTTCGAGATAAAACGCTGCCACGGCCGCATGTTCGGATTCGTGACGTACTCGAAAGTCAGCGATACGCGAAATTCATTCGCGCGTGCGGGCGTGATGCGATGGCGCAGCTTGTCGCCATCGAAGAAAACAAGGCCGCCCGGCGGGATTTGCACCGAGCCGGGCTGATCCGGAATCTCAGGCGTGCGCGTGTGCAGCTCGTAGTCGAGGCGGCACGATGAATCGTCCATCACGCCCAGCAGCAGCGTGTAACGACGGCCTTCGTAGTACGACGTGTCGTAATGCCAGCCGATGTGATCGCCCGCCTTCGTATAGAAATACAGCGCGTAGGCATGCGGGTCATCGGCGGGAGACTCCTGGAGCGTGTCGCCGCTGATCTTTTCCAGCCATTTGATCAGCGCGGGAGACCGGTACAAATCGGCAATGAACGGCGCCAGTTCGTCAATTGCGTGCCGGCTTACGCTGCCGCCCGCCTTGTGCCCCGGAATGTAATTCCGGTTGATTGAAGGCGTCACGGCACGCACGGCCTCGACAAGCTTTTCCGTGAACTCGCTTGGCAGGAAGTCTTCCAGATACAGGAACGCGCCCTGGTCATCGAAGGTCTTGTGCAGCGTTGCCGGCTGAAGATCCGCGGCAAAACGCTGGAAATGTGCGGCGAGCGCTTCGTCGACAGCCTGCACGCCTTTGCGCGCGGCAGTCGTGCCGCCGTAACTATGCGTGGAAGCCGGATTGACAGTTGAATTCATTGAACAGCCTGCAAGTCTTGTCCGTCGGCGTCCCCGCTCGATGCTGTATTACGGGCAGCACGGCGAACCACGCGCAGATAGTCCACCACGACCCACACTGCAAACAGCGGCGCGCCGATGGATGCAGCAACAAGGAACGGCGTCATGCCATTGAGCAGGGTCACGACGGGCAACAGATACAAGACGTCTTCGGTTTCAAAGCCTGCCATGGACGCCTGTTTCGTACCGTTTTTACCCGCCATGGATTCAATTCGCATGCGCAGAAAAAAGATCAGCGCGACTGCAACGCCCGCTACGCCGCCCAGCCATTGGGCCGGGACGATCATTGACGGATGATGCACGCCGACATAAAACCCGAGTCCTACAAACAGCAACACCGTCACTACAGAATCGCACGCGAGGTCGTAAAAATGACCGATCTTGCTGGATTGCCCGCTGATCCGCGCCAATTCACCGTCCGTATGATCGACAAAATTCGACACAGCGATTAGTAACGCACCCAGGCTGCAAGACCAGAAACTGCCAACCGACAGATAGTATGCGCCAACCACGCCAATGAGCAGGCGCAAGGTGGTGAGATGGTTGGGGGTAATCGGGGTGCCGATCAGCGGCGTAACCAGGCGCCGGGCGAGCCGCGCGTCCAAGGTTGCGGGCTCGGGAAGGGCACGGAGTGTAGCGTTGCGGGGATTGTTCATCCTCGAAATATATCTCGTTTCGAGTTTAATTGCATATATGGGGTCACCGGATTCGATGCGCGTTAGAGCCGCACTGTGTCCGCATTCGAGCACAGTGCAACGCAGATTTTGACGCCCGTTTGAGTGTCCCAAACTGAACGATGGCGCGGGCCAAGTAGCCCGCCTTAACGTCGGTATTTATTTCTTTACCGCCTACTGCAGGGGTACCGGCACCGCCGTCGGCGGGCTTGACGGTTTGCTCGCGCTTCCCGCTGCGACCGCGGTTTCATTGGTGGCACCCCCGGTTTTGTCGAGCGGAATCTTCACCGTGCGGACCGTTCCGTTACCCAGCGGGAAATCGGTCAGCGCGCTACGGATCAAATATGGCATGGCCCGCACCAGCGACGCTTCGCCGCCCGAATTGCTTGCGCTCACCTTGTAAACCTCGCGCCCGGTTGCCCGATCAGTCAGGCGGATCTGCAGCGCGTGGACGAATACAGGATAACTTTGATCGACGTATCCCGCCGGGCCCATGTCCCAGCCGCCCCACGCCCCGTAACCACCCCAGCCTCCGTACGGGCGTCCGTACCAGCCGCCGTACATGGGCCACGGATCGTAATAGACCGGCTGCCGCACCGTCACGAAGTCACCGCGAATGGAATACGACAACTCGACCCGATAAGTCGCGCTCGTATCCGGCACCTGCCGAAACGAATGCGTCGCGAGTTCGTTCGCAACCAGCGCTTCATACGTTTTCTGTTCGATGCTGTTCTGCTGCTCCGCCGAGCGCGCAAACGCATACGTCCGGGTCGCGTCGCTACCCGACCAGTCCGAAAACGCAGAGACCTGCGTCTGGACGTAGGTCGTGCACCCTCCGAGCAGTGCGAAACCCGCGATCAGCGCAACGCGCGCCGCACTTTTCCATTCTCCGCACAACCGTCCAAACGCCATGGCCGACCTCTTTGATTCCGTCGATCTTCTTACGCTGATTTTTTAGCGAGCCCCACCAAGCCAGTGCCACAAGCGCTGCATGGATATTGCCTTGCCCCACCTGTTAAGAGACTGTAATGCCCTGTCGAAGTTCGGGGAATAGGCCATTCGGCTGACCCCGAATCGAGCCCACGTTTCTCCGAGCCTTTGTACAATGGTCCGATACAAGGCCGCCTCGACCACCTCGCAGCCGAGGCACAGCTCCCAACTCAATTCGAACCGACATGTCCAACTCGACCGCCCCAGCCGTAATCCGCCGCGCCGACTACACGCCGCCCGCATTCCTGGTCTCAATTTACCGTGCGGCGAAACGGACCGGCCGGACCTTGGTCATCGACCTCTATGCAGCGGCTGTTCTGGAAGCGACCGGAAACACCGATCTTCCTCAATCGCATTGGGACGGCGTGGCCTTAT
>NZ_JBSIPA010000349.1:0-7234 GCF_053574605.1 Caballeronia sp. M23-90
CATACGATGCCATCGCACGGTATAGCTTCAACATCTGAAAGGCAAAAAAACACCCCTTCAAGAGGGGTGTTCGAAGTGAATTCCGCTCAGCGTTACAGAACTATGTATTCCTTGCTGGGGGGAATAAACACTGGCCGGGTTTTTCGTTATCGCTAGTGCAGAAGAATTTCTCCCTTTGCACCCGCCACTCGCTGGACGCAGTACGTCACAGCCGTTTCAAAATTGAGCCCCTGTTGGGCGCGCTGCACGCTACCTGCCCGCTTGCGCTCGAACACATCGAACTCTTCCGCTTCAGACTTACTGACGGGCAATGAACCGTTTTCCCGGCCTGATGTTGCAACTATCTCAAACCGACCGACCTTCACGCAAAAACTCATGACTTTCTCCCAGTTGGAAATACCCGGGCGGATGTCGGCCCGGTAGGGACGAATCCCCACCGGGTGGTAAATAAAATGATGCAGCCGCTAACGCCGAGAAAAACTAAATGCTTAACCCGTGATGCTGGGTCTGCACATCGGGACGCACCGCGATCAACGGTGAAACAGTCGGTCGCGATGCTGCCCACTCGTCCGCAAAATCGGTTTCGCGCTTCTTCGGTCGATGAACGATCGCAGTGAATCCTTCAGCCCTCAGTCGCTTGGCCAGCTTCAATGCAGCGTCGACGCCTGGAGACTTCCTGGTCCGTGGGTCAACGGCATCAAAATCGGCGAAGACGTGAACTATGCGAATGCCCAGTCCGTCGGGCACGACAAAGTCCGCCAGAAGAATCCGATTGAGACAGAACCACACGGGCACGCCGAATTGCATGTGCGCCGCGTAAGCAGTTTCCATCCCTTCGGCTACACCGATCTCTCCGTCAACAGGATCCATCAGCCGGACTGCGCCGCCGTTGAGTCGGCGCAGTGTCACGTCATTTAACTTCGGTGCCAGAATCTCGCCATCGTTAGTCACGATGGTGGCCTTCGCAGCCTTGGATCGGTCAAGAAACGTTCGATGCAACGTTCCAAGCTGACCATCCGGCAAGGTGAAGCGAGCCAGGATCCCCGGCCATTGGCCAAGCACCTTTTTCTCGTGCCGGTACTCGAGCATCCCCATTCGAAGCGCCGGTGACGGCGCAACGGTCAATCCGGGAACACGCGAATGTAGATAACGTGCGGCCGCACTGTCGAAACCGATGCGGACTGCACGCTCCCACATCGAATCGAGATGCTTCTGGGCCCAGGCAGGGTCAACCTTTCGCTTTTGGCTCGGCGCTGGTGACGTCGGCACGCGCTTGGCCTGCCGCTGGGATTCCGCCAATGTGCCACCCTCGAGCTCAACCATCAGTTCTCGAAACGACAGTCCGGCGGATCGACAAATCAACTGGTAACCATCACCAGCCATCCGATCGCCGCCGTTGCACTTGCGGCATACCCAATCACCGCGGCCACGCTTGTTGTCATAGGTGAAGCGGTCGGTACCGCCACAGATGGGACAGGGTCCGCCCTTCCCGTTCAGTGAGCTTGCCGGAACTCCATACCGCTGGAGCAACGCAAGCCACTGTTCCGGGGACAGCTTGATGTCCTTTACATTCATTGGTCACTCCAGGATTGGTGTGGTTGAGGGTCGATGCCTGAACAGGCGGTAAAAACCGTGCTCAAAAAAGCCGTCCGAGCGCGAGCCGTCGAGCTCGGCGAACGGCTTTTTTCAGCAAAGCAGATTAGGGAAAAGGATGTGCGGCGTGCGCGCTAGCTAGTCGAGTTGCGACGACTGAGATAGGTCGTGATCCAGCCCATCCCGCGAGGGATGGACCAGAACAACGATAGGTGAGGCTTTACAGGAGCAGCAGTGAGGCTTTTCGGGATCAGATCAAAGACCAAGCAGCTCGCGCATAAAGCGGCGCGAAGGGTTCTATCTCGTTTTTCCGCAAACATTCGCCGGTGAGCTCAGTGCAACAGCTCGTTTGCACGACGCGCTGTTAAGAAGTGTCAACTTGGGCCGTCTTTGGCTTTCGTCGATGCGCCGTAACGCAGGTGTGTGATTGAAGTCTAGCTGCCCGTGATTCCGTAGAAGCCTCCAATGGTGCCGATTTCGTACTGTCTTTCAAACGATCGATACATCGTTTCGATAATTGTTGAATTGTCGAATCGAATGAGCTATCTTCCTTGCATGGACTCGAACCTCGTTGTACGCGCGCTTAGCGCCCTCGCTCATGAATCGCGCCTTGCGATCTTCCGAATGCTAGTCGTTGCCGGCCCTGACGGCATGGCTGCGGGGGAGATCGCGAAGCAGCTTGGACTCTCCCCTTCCAGCCTCTCCTTTCATCTCAAGGATCTGTCACATGCCGAGTTGGTGAAGCCACGGCAAGAAAGCCGCTTCATCATCTACACCGCGAATTTTGACGCCATGACAGGCCTCATCGGTTTCCTGACGGAGAACTGCTGCGCCGGCGCGACCTGTGCCGCGAGCGACCTCTCCAACTGCTGCGGAGACACACCATGAAGCGCATGCACATCCATGTCGCGGTCGAAGACCTCAACGACAGCATTCGGTTCTACAGCGCCATGTTTGGCAACGTCGAGCCTACGGTTCTCAAGGGCGACTACTGCAAATGGGAGCTGACTGATCCGGCAGTGAACTTTGCGATTTCGCGGCGCGGCGCGAAACCAGGCGTAGACCACATCGGAATCCAGGTTGAAACCGACGCGGAACTGGAAGAGATGAACGCGCGCTTTACTGCGGCAAAGCTGCCAGTACAGGAGCAGACGCAAACGACGTGTTGTTACGCCAAGTCGGATAAGGCGTGGACAGTCGATCCGCAGGGCGTCGCGTGGGAGACGTTCAGAACCCTTGAAGCTGCGCCAGTCTACGGCGAGTCCCACGATCGAACGCCAGCACAAGCGCTGCCAACGGGCGCATGTTGCTCGCCTGCTGAATCTGTTGTGACGATCCGGAGCCGAACGTGAGCAATAAACCTTACTCAATTCTGATTCTCTGCACGGGCAATAGCGCGCGCAGCGTCATGGCCGAAGCGCTGTTCAATGTGTTAGGTAAAGGCCGGTTCCGCGCGTACAGCGCCGGTAGCCATCCCTCCGGGGCAGTCAATCCGTTCGCCATTGAACGATGCCAGGCCCTCGGCTACGACACGTCGGAATTGCGTAGCAAGAGCTGGGATGAGTTCGCGAAGCCCGATGCACCACACATGGATTTTGTGGTCACAGTCTGCGACCAAGCAGCAGGCGAAGTCTGCCCGATCTGGCCGGGCAAACCGATGACGGCGCATTGGGGCTTCGAGGATCCTGCCGCGTTCGAGGGCAGCGATGAGGAGAAACGCAAAATATTCACCAAGGTATATCGACAGATCATGAGCCGCGTGAGCCAGTTCGTGAACCTGCCGCTCCACGTGCTTGACGGCAATGCGATTCAGCGCGAGATGCGCTCGATCGGCGCAAGACCTGCAGAGGATTCAAATGAGCAGTACTGACACGGCGGTTGGTAGCGCACGGCCAGCCATCGGGTTTTTTGAGCGCTATCTGACGGTATGGGTCGCACTGTGCATCGTGGGTGGCATCCTGCTCGGTCAAGTGCTTCCTCAACTGTTTCAGGCGATCAGCCGCATGGAAGTGGCACAGGTCAACCTTCCGGTGGGTGTACTCATCTGGGTGATGATCATTCCGATGCTGGTCAAGATTGATTTTGCTGCAATGACGCAGGTCAAGAGCCAATGGCGCGGCATTGGCGTCACGCTATTTGTGAACTGGTTCGTCAAGCCGTTCTCGATGGCGTTGCTTGGCTGGATCTTCATCCGCCACGTGTTCGCGCCGTGGCTCCCCGCCGATCAGCTCGACAGCTACATCGCAGGATTGATACTGCTGGCTGCAGCCCCCTGCACGGCGATGGTATTCGTCTGGTCGCAGCTCTGCAAAGGTGATCCCTATTTCACGTTATCGCAAGTGGCGCTGAACGACACCATTATGATTGTGGCCTTCGCACCGCTCGTCGCCCTGTTGCTCGGTTTGTCCGCCATCACCGTGCCGTGGGATACATTGATCATTTCGGTCGGTCTCTACATCATTGTCCCGGTCATCCTTGCTCAACTGTTGCGCCGGATGTTGATGGCGAAGGGCGAAGCGCATTTTCGCAATGTCGTCGCACACCTCGGCCCCTATTCGATCTGCGCGTTGCTTGCGACGTTGGTACTGCTCTTCGCCTTCCAAGGGCAAGCGATCGTTAAGGAACCGCTCGTTATTGCGATGCTCGCAGTGCCGATTCTCATTCAAGTGTTTTTTAATTCCGGCCTCGCCTATTTGCTGAACCGGCGCCTTGGTGTCGCGCATTGCGTGGCGGGTCCGTCGAGTCTCATCGGCGCGAGCAATTTTTTCGAACTCGCGGTGGCCACAGCAATCAGCTTGTTTGGCTTTCATTCCGGTGCGGCGCTGGCCACGGTGGTGGGCGTGCTGATCGAGGTACCGGTCATGCTGCTCGTCGTCGGTGTAGTGAACCGCTCGCAACGCTGGTATGAAGCGCACTAAGGATCGTCAATGAGCGTCACCATCTATCACAATCCTGACTGCGGCACGTCTCGTAACGTCCTCGCCTTGTTGCGCGAAGCGGGAGAGAATCCGCAGGTTATCGAGTACCTAAAGACGCCGCCCAGCCGGGCGACCCTTGAGCGTCTGATAGACGACTCTGGCATGGCGGTCCGGGACGTACTGCGTATCAAGGGCACCCCGTACAGGGAACTCGGCCTCGACGATCCGGCGTTGAGTGATGTTCAATTGATCGACGCGATGGTCGCCCATCCGATCCTAATGAACCGGCCGATTGTTGTAACGCCTCGCGGCACGCGGCTGTGCCGTCCTTCTGATGCCGTGCTAGGACTGCTGGAGACCTGGCCGAAGAGCGAATTCCTCAAGGAAGAAGGCGTGCCGTTCGTTGTTGTCCGCGCGATCTCCGGTGACGATGCTGCGTTCACGCAGGCATTGCAGGCAGTCTGTCTGCCGATTGATGATCTCAAAGAACTTGGGCGGTGTTTTTTCGCATTCAGCACGCTAGCTGGATCGCACATCGGCTACGGTGGATTCGAGCAGTATGGCAACGACGCGCTCATCCGCTCGATCGTCGTCATGCCTCAGTGTCGCGGCAAAGGCTTCGGTCGCCACCTTGTGGCTGCACTGTTGCGCGCCGCGTTCGATCGGGGCGCCCGCAAAGCCTGGTTGTTTACCACGGACGCAACAGCCTTTTTTGAGAAGGTCGGATTCAAGCCGAACACACGCGAAACAGCGCCGACGACGATTCTTGAGACTCGCCAGGCATCCGGCTTGTGCCCTGCCGATGCACCGCTTTTATTTAAGAGCATTGCTCTGTAGATCGCGCGAGCACTCTATTGGATGGTTAACCGGGAGCCCAATCATGCACAACGATGGCATCGCCTCATCTTCGTTACGCTGGAGTTCGGATAGTCAGCGGTGCAATCCGGTAATGGCATCGATTGCCTTGCGATTTTCTGCAGATCAAGATCTTGACGCTACGGACTGCATGCACTCAGGTCGGGACTCTTTAAGCATTTCAAGTTCTACCGATACACCTGAATCAAGGCTGGCGAGAGCGGTGTCGCGATCACTCTGTCGCAGGTCCGGACACCTCGCACAAGCAATGGTTCTACCCGGCGACCGTATGCAATATGAAGCTGTCGTGCAATTCGTACGCGGTAGCAGGACAGCTGCTGCAGTCTTGCTGCTGGACATGCCGGCTTTGTTTCATACTCGCGGCTGTGACTGGCGAACCGCGCTTTTGCGCACGCGCAATCGTATGTCTGACGAAGGATTCAAAGTTTACGTGCTTCTGTTAGATGGCCGTCAACACGACGGACTTACTGTTGTGCTTCATAAGCTACGTGACCGATACACGAAGACGGATTTCGCGCGCTATTGCGACACCAATGGCATCGGATTCTTATCGAGCGACCAGTCCTTTATTACAGAGCGAGATCGCGAGATTCAACCCGTGACCGTATCGACGATAGTTACGGGGCTGATGTCCGCTCGTCATTTCTGCTGCGGAGCCTTTCGGATTGCCGATTCGAGACATGCCCTGCCTGCAGTATAAATTTCCAATCTCATGCTCAAAGATCTTCCACAAGTTAGCCTCGCGCATCTGAACATACCTGATCTCGCGAAACTAGAGCCGCAAACGGCTTCGCGCCACCCGCCGCGCATCCTGCTGCTGTTCGGTTCGTTGCGTCCTACGTCATACAGTCGCTATCTGACTTTGGAAGCTGAGCGCATCCTGCGCCATTTCGGGGCCGAAACACGCGTCTTCGATCCGCACGGACTGCCGGTGACCGACAGCGTCGCTGCCGATCATCCGAAGGTGGCTGAACTGCGCGCACTCTCGGAGTGGTCAGAAGGACAAGTATGGTGCAGCCCCGAGCGTCACGGCACGCTCACCGCCGTGTTCAAGAATCAGATTGATTGGCTTCCGCTCGAGGCTGCCGGCGTCCGGCCAACCCAGGGTAGAACGCTCGCGGTGATGCAAGTTTGCGGAGGCTCCCAGTCGTTCAACGCGGTCAATGCCCTTCGCCTACTTGGTCGATGGATGCGCATGGTCACCATTCCCAACCAGTCTTCCGTCGCAAAGGCGTGGCAGGAATTTGATGAGGCAGGCCGTATGAAGCCGTCCGCCTACTATGACCGTGTCGTCGATGTGATGGAAGAACTTGTCAAGTTCACGCTCTTGATTCGCGATCGCTCCGACTACCTCACGGATCGGTACAGTGAGCGCAAAGAGGCGCATCCCGAGCAAGCAAGTGCGCTCTCGGCCGCTGCAATGGATCACGAGGCGGACGCCAACGCAGACATCGATGACCACGAAGCTCAGTGATCAAGCAGGTCGCCCTCGCGCCACTGCCGCGACCTTAGCGCTCGCAATCGCCCAACTGGTCTCCTGGGGATCGGTCTACTACGCTTTTTCCCTTTTCGTCGTGCCCATGGAGCAGACGATGGGATGGGGCCGCATGTCCACGAATGCCGCGCCATCCACGGGCCTTCTGGTGTCAGGGCTTGCGGCGTATCCAGTAGGTAAATGGATCGATCACGGACATGGCCGTCGCGTGATGGTCGCAGGCTCGCTTCTCAGTGCCGCGATGCTCCTTCTGTGGTCGCAGGCCCACAGCCTCACTGTCCTCTACATTGTTTGGGTTGGACTTGGCATCGCGATGGCCGCGACGCTTTACGATCCGGTCTTTGCAGTCATC
>NZ_JBSIPA010000034.1:0-27842 GCF_053574605.1 Caballeronia sp. M23-90
CGTCATGCGCGACGCAATGGCTTGTCCTGCTGCGTCGTCCGCGGCGCTGTTGATGCGCTTGCCCGACGACAGGCGGGTGATTGCCGACGACAGCGCGCTTTGCGTGCTGCCCAGGTTTGCTGGGCGACCAGCGAGTTGATGTTGCTATTAATACCGATCATGATGTTTCCTCGTATGGCACGTTGTTAGGAATGGGTGCGTGACGCTTTTGCTTCATCGCGAGCGCCCGTCATTTCGGCCGCTTATTTGGGTTTTCGGCCCCTCTGTCCGAAACTTTAGGGGGCACCGCAATTTGTCAGGTGATTCGTCGTGGGTCTGGCACGACAATTTTTCGATGGGGAAGATTCGCGCGTGAGGGGCCGGTCAAATACCGAGGGGGCGGCGGTGAACGAGATCACATTAGTTGGCGTTGACTTGGGCAAACATGTGTTTCATCTTTGTTGTCAAGATTGCAACGGCTACGCTGTAATGAGAAAGAAAGTTGCGCGATCCCAAGTTTTCGAATTTTTCGGCAATTTGCCGCCCTGTACGGTTGCGATGGAAGCTTGTCCAGGCTCTCACTTTCTGTCTAGGCAGGTCGCTCGGATGGGCCACGCTCCCCGGCTGATATCTCCCCGCTTCGTACGAGCGTTTGTCAAAAACAATAAGAACGACTTCATCGATGCGGAGGCGATCTGCGAGGCGGCATCCAGGCCAACAATGCGCTTTGTGTCGCCAAAAACCGAAGAACAACAAACCATATCTGCCCTGCACCGGGTCCGCCAATCGCTCGTGCGCGAGCGAGTCGTCTTGAATAACCAAATTCAGGCGTTTTTGCTCGAATTTGGGATCGCCGCGTCACGGGGGATGTTTACGGCGCAACGCCTAGCTGTGGTGACGGGAGAAGGACAGTTGCCCTTGGGCATCGCGAGTCTTCTAAGCCAGCTGGAACAGCGCTCGGCGCTAGCAAGCGCTGCCATCAGAGACTTAGAAAAGCAGATGACCCGGCTTCTGAATGGCGACCCTGCTGGGCAGAGGCTCCTTTCGATTCCGGGGATTGGCCCTATCACTGCAAGCGCGTTGATAGGTGAGCTCGGAAACGGATCGCAGTTTTCATGTGGGCGCGATTTCGCCGCTTCGCTTGGGCTCACTCCGCGCCAGCGTAGTACTGGTGGGATAGTAACGCTTATCGGGATAAGCAAACGCGGTGACAAAGACCTTCGCACGCTGCTCGTCCTATGCGCACGCCTTTATATGTTTCGCCTGCCGAAGGAGTCGGGGCCACTTGCTGATTGGGTCCGCGCGCTTAGCGCGCGCCGCCCGTCGAGCGTGGTCGCGTGCGCCCTCGCAAACAAATTCGCCCGAATCGCTTGGGCGATTGTTGCCCGAAATTCGCAGTTCGAAGCCCATCACCTCCAGCGCAAGAAACTTGCGAAAGGGCTCAGCACAGCCCAAGATTGAATTTGCGGCCAGTTGAGCTTGATGGCAAATGATGGGTGCAAGCAGAAACTCCGAATAAAAAAATGGCTAAGCAAGCCGATCGACGCGAGCTGCTGCAAAACTCTATTCGTTTGCCGGAACGGTAAATAATATCTTGCCCCTGGATCCGCACACGTTCCGACTTGAAGAACCCGCAGGACGATGATTCCGAGGTATCTGGCTATGTTGGGCCGGTCAAGTTTTTGGAAATCTCCTGCGCGGTTGCTTAAACCCAGAGTCGACACCTTACGCCCCGTTTGGGGCACTTTTTTAAGCATTTCCGCTGGGAATGCTATAGACCATCGTCACCCTCGGGGCTTCAACTGCTCCTATTCAGCGATGGCGCACGGGAAAAAGCCCAGACATGCCGGGCCTTAAACCAACGCGGGAACCACCTTACCGCCTTGGTAGCGTTTCTCTCGTAACTGGCCTGTCGGCTCTGCATGTTGGTTTTATAGTCGGGCGTTTGTTACCGGTCAGTAGGGCTATGATAAGCAGCAGCCAGCTCGCCGCCCGCACCCCCACGCCGTCGAGTAATGCTTTCCCGAATCACTGCCCGTGTCTGCCGGATTTCGCCCATGGTGCCTCGTGCCGTTGGACCAGGCAGGTGTAGACGCAGCGAGTGCTGGACTACCACATCTGGTTCAAAAGGCTGAGCAGGATCGTTGGAGACGCACCTTTTTGACAGTAGCCGTCGAATTCTCCGACTGCAGCGCGTTGTCTCACTTCATCGGCATCGATGGCGGTGAACGCGACAATGCCAATGGCTGAGGATTTAGCTTCCTTGCGAAGCAGCGCAGCCGTGGTGAAGCCATCGCACCTGGGCATATGAATGTCTAAAATGATAATGTCTGGCAGCCATGATGCGGCTTGGCTCAGAGCCTCCTCTCCGCCAAATGCGACGCGAGCATCCAAGCCTTCTAAGCTTAGAAATGTAGCGAGTGCCTCTGCAGCTGCCGGGAAGTCATCGACTACCAACACGCGCTTAGGCGCGTTCGAAGAATGAAGCCTTCGCATGGACCAGTTTTGACAAAGATTGTTTAGGATAGGGTCGGTCATAGCGAAAGAAAGCATGCCTGGTTTCGTAGTTTTGAAGCAGCTTTCGTACCGCAATTAACCGATAATCAGTTAATTTATCTGTCATAGTTTTGTTCGTTCTTCGGTGTTTCGTTAGAGCGGCCGAATTCCGGCTCTACTTCATCTAGCAGCTCATCATGACCGAACCCTTGTCGCCGCAAGAAACCATTCGAAGCGCGTTGCAGCTTTCTGCGAAGCGTCTGCGTCATCAACACGCGCTCGCAGCCAACTTTGGCCTAGCGGCGCTGAAAGCGCATCGAATCGATGCAGTGCTCCAGCAGGCATGCGAGGTCGCATCCAGTGGCCTTTCATCGCGATTCGTTAAATTGTTAAAATATTTGCCTGAAAGCGATTCACTCCTGCTCGAAGCAGGAGTGGGTTGGGACACATCAGACATTGGAACGGTAGAGCTCGCAGCGGACGACGCGAGCCCTGCGGGCCACGCATACCGAAGCGGGCTCCCTGTCCTCTCCAACCACTTGGGCGAGGAGCATCGATTCCGTACACCAGCACTCTTGGCAAAATACGGCGTCAAGCGTGCCATAAACGTGCCGATTCGCGGCATCCCCGTCTCTTACGGGGTGTTGGAAGCGGACAGTGCCGACGGCGAAGATTTTATTGAGACGGATATCGTCTTCCTCGAGGCGGTTGCGAATGTGGTCTCGATAACCCGTGAGCGACTTGCTGCGGAGGAGCAGGAAGGACCCCAGGAGCTTTTTTCGACCGCGGTACTGGACGCGAGCACTGACTGCGTTCTAGTGCTGACCGTCGATGGCCTAATCGAATATATGAATGCCAGTGGCTTGGCGCAATTTGAGCTCGATGATTTCTCTCAGGTCGGCGGGAGCGCTCACAGCAGATTGTGGCCAGACACTGAAGCGCGAGCGATCTCTGGCGCGTTGCATGCTGCCGCGCGCGGAGAATCGACACGTTTCGAAGCGTTCAACGCGACCTATCGCGGCAACGCTCGGTGGTGGGACGTCTCGGTCGCCCCCATCGCGGACAATACTGGCGAGGTGAGGCGCATCCTTTTCGCGGCCCGAGACATCACGGGCCGGCATTTGGAAGAAGAGCGGCTTATTGAGCTAATTGAAAAACAAGAACTTCGAATCGACGAATCCGCGCTCAAGGTAAAAGAAATACATCATCGTGTCCGCAATAGTCTGCAGCTTGTACAAACTTTGCTTGCGCTACAAGGAGGTCTATCCGGGGACAAGACCGTAGCCGCACACTTGGAGACAGCGGCAGCCCGGGTAATGACCATTGCCTCGGTCCACGAAAGGCTCTACCAGGATGATGGTGCGCAATCAGCTGACGCGAGTGTCTATCTCTCGGATCTGATAAAGGACCTTGCCCATCTATCCACTGAGCGGTCCATCATCTTAGAAGCAGCGCCAACAGTCTTGTCAGCTGCGCGACTTTCTGCGCTTGGGTTTGTCACGGCTGAGCTCGTGACCAACGCGCTAAAATACGGCCGAGGTCAAGTCAGAGTGGTCCTTGAAACCCAAGGCGCGATGTCTCGCCTAACAGTCGAAGACGAGGGTTCCGGGTTCCCGGAATCATTTCCGAAACCGCAAGGAACAGGTCTTGGCATGCGGCTTGTGACGGCCTATGCGGGGATGGGCAATAATAGCGTGCAGGTTGATCGCTCAGTTCCGCATAGCCGCATCGTCGTTGAGTTTCGTAATGCTTAGGATTTGTACCTTTCGGAGAATAACCTCGTAATCGTGTCGACATCCGACGACCGTGTTTCGTATAGATAGATAGATTGGTTGGATGCACAATTGTGGCGCTCTTTTCAATTCGGACGGCATCCAGTTAAGAACATCAAGACGTCAATGTGCGAGGGCGTGAGCCCACGTGAGCCTAAACGCGTCCACCGGCTTTGATTCGCTCACGCGCTACCTTTGCCGAGCCCGGTGGCGGCTCGTTCAACACCGCCCAGAAAACACCGAAATCCGCCACTGCTTTTATGAATTCGCCGAAGTCGATGTGCTTCACGACAAATGCGCTGGTGCCCGCGTTGTAACGGCGCACAAGGTCGCGCTCTTCTTTAGATGAGGTCAGCACTACGACGCGGACTTCTCTGAGCTTCTCGTCCGCGCGCCTGGCTTCAAGGACCTGTACGCCATCAATTTCGGCAATTTCAAATCAAGCAGCACTACCGCCGGGTTTCCGACTTTACGAGTGCTCCATTGACTTTCGCGGCGGAGGTAGGCTAAAGCCTTCTCTCCATCGCGTACAGAAATGACATCATTGGCAAGATGACTCCTCTCGAGTGCGAGCAGAGTCAACTCTAAATCATAGGGGTTGTCTTCGACGAGGAGGATGGGCTTCAGCATGAAAGATTCGACATCTATATAGTTCAACGGTCGATTAAAACATAGTACCAGCGCTTTCAAATTCGGGACGGTAAGGCCGCCAGGCTCATCGTGCAAAAACCTCTCCGGTTTGCGCGACCAGAGCACCGAGTTCGTCCGTTTTAGCGTTTAGCATGGCACGTGCCATGGGAATTAAAACGCGGACATCTTATCGAAGTGCGCTTTGAAATCTTCATGTTAATCACTGTTGACAAAGAACAAGAACAGGACGTTGGCTCGCAGCAAAATATCCGGTCTTGATGGGCACGCTCGGGGTTGGCCGTTTGAACTCAACGATGCAGTCAAGTAACCTGGTCGGACCGGCTCTCGGCGACCAGTTTTTCAAGTTCGGCCAAGTCGAACGGCTTCGCTAGAATCTTCACACCGGCGTGGGTGGCCCGTTCAATCTCGTCTGCGTAACCTGTCATCAGCGTTATGCTTTCATTAGGCCACGTCTTGAGAACATGCTCGGCGAGGTCTATGCCGTTCATCGCGCCAGGCATTTGAATGTCGGAAAGAATCAGGTCGAAGGTCGCTCCTGAATTCAGAAGATCCATCGCGCCGTCCGCGGTAATTTCATGCTGGACCTTGCATCCCATCATTTCGAGGACCGCCGACACCCCGGCTGCAACTTCTTCGTTATCCTCAACCAGCAATACGGACGTGCTCATGCGTAAGGTCGGCAGCGGCACGACCGCCGCAGTTTCCTCGACCGCTACGGGTTGCACCAAGTAACGAGGGAAATAAAGCCTGACAGTGGTCCCTTTCCCACGGATGCTATCGACGCGAGCCGTGCCGCCCGCTTGCTCTGTTGCGGAGAGCACTTGGGCGAGCCCCAGTCCGAGGCGTGCGCCTTGTGCTTTGGTCGTGAAAAGAGGCTCGAATGCACGGCTCAGTACGTCGTCGCTCATGCCAGAACCGTTGTCGGTGCAAGCAATGGAAATGTAGTCGCCCGCAGGCAAAAGGTCGTTCCTTGCCGGGAGTTGCGAATTCTGGCACCGAATCACAAATCGCCCGCCATCGGGTAACGCGTCCTTTGCGTTCATTGCGATGTTGATGATGGCTGATTCGAGTTCGGTTTTGTCGACGAAGATGGGCCAGACGTTGGGCGAGACCTCAATGCTCACATGAACCCGTTCACCGAGTGCGGTAGCAACAAGCGATTTGGCGGATGACAGCCAAGAAAAAAGGTCGACGCTTTCAAGCTTGAGCGGCTGCTTTCGCGCAACGCTCATGAGCCGCCTTGCGAGCGATTCTGCACCAACGCCGGCGCGCTCCACTGCGACAACTTCTTTCTCAACATTCATGAATTCCTTCTTTCGCGCCAAAGCGGAATTCGTTGAGACCACCATCAGAAGATTATTGAATTCGTGGGCAATGCTCGCCACGAGATTACTCAATGCGCTTACGCGCTGAAGTTGCCTCGTTGAAGCCTCTGCAGATTCACGCCTGGAAGTTTCCGTTTGCCATTTGTCCCAAGCGATTTTTTCCGCCTTTAACTGCCTGAGCGAGAACATAACCAATAGCCATATTCCGGCACAAGGAATAGCGGTGATAAGTGTGATGAAGACGAAATGATTGCGCCATTGGCTTGCGATCGCCGCCGAAGAAATCCCGCTAACAACATAGATGGGATAGTCGCCCACGCGGCGAAAAGCCACAATTCGCTCAAGCTTATCGACCGACGACGTCATCTGTAAGTGACCGTAAAGCTCGTTGTTCTTCAGTGCTCGGGTAAAGGCGGTGTTGGAGGCGGCTGCCGCCGCAGCGGGTTGAGTGTCGGGGTACCGAACTAAGATGCCGCCGTCCTTGCGATAGAGCGCAACGTTCAAGGCCCCTGCGTCATTGGTCAGGGCGCGATAAAAGCTATTGAAATATTCTCTTCGCAAAGCAATGGAAACGACACCCAGAAATTTGCCGTCGTACCCTGAGCGACCGATGCTCGTGGTGAATACGTCGGTTTGCGCCACCTTGCCGCGCAGTGGGAGCGAGAAGTAGGCCTCGGGACGAATGGCCTCGGCCTGCTTGAAATCGTCCCTGTCACGTATCGACACCGGCGGGGCTGGGAAAACACGACTGGTTGCGAGCAGGTCCCCCTTCACTCCAAACACCGATATCCCGGCCACCTGCGGAAACGCGCCGCCAATCACAATCAGGTTCTTGTGAATCGTGTCTTCACTGTCGCGTATCGTGAGGTCGTCGCCGTCCCCAAGCATGTCGACAATGCGACCGCTAATTTCGCCATTCAAATCAAGCACCTTCAGAGCCTGTTCTTCAGCGACCTGCGCGATACGGTCGACGATGTCGTTAGCCTCGGAGATTCTGCGCTGATAATCGTAAAACCCGTAAGCGAAAAGAAAGGCAGATGGAACCAGGACCGATATAGCCAGCACGAACAGCAGAATGTATTTCGTTGACGAAAAACTCCGCGGCGCAGTGGCAGGGTCTGCTTGAGAAGCAAAGTCGCGCACTCGTCCTCCTCCAACGTACGAAAGGTAAGGCTTTTGAACAATCAAAAAGAGGATCCACATCGGGAGGCCGCGTTTGCCCAAATTTTCGGCCAGGACGCCTGGATTAGGTAACAAGTAGATTAGAGATATCTTTTCCTAAATCCTGTATCTTCACTTCGAAAAGCTGCAAACGGGTAACAATTGCTGTTAAAGATCGCACATCCGAACTTTCTACCTAACACGAATGTAATTAACGACAGACCACCGCAGTTGAGGGACATCGTGTCTGAAAACTTGTTACCAGAGGTTGCGCGCACACAACGCGAGCGGTTCCTGACTACCGGTCTATTAGGCGAGCGCGCGCGTCGTGGTCCCAATCATGAAGCCGAGCTTCGGTGCATTTATGCGCTTGCGCATTCGCTCGCGACTTCAAGCGAAAAGATGCTGCAAACGCTTGCCGACACCGCGCTGCTGCTATGCGATGCGGGAAGCGCAGGGATCAGCCTTATTGAGCGCGATGACACGGGCTTAAGTTATTTCCATTGGGTCGCGACCGCAGGCCTCATCTCAACTTACACCGGCAATACGACGCCAATCGATGAAAGCCCTTGCGGAGTGACGCTGGCGCTTGGCGGCGTTCAGATCTTTGCGTATCCGCAACGCCACTTTGATTGCTTAAAAGGGCGGATGCCCGAAGTAGTCGAGGGTTTGGTCGTTCCGATCCTTGGCCAATGCGAGCCATGGGGAACAATCTGGGTGATGTCACACGATGAGAATGCTCGGTTTGACGCGGAGGACGCCCGAGTATTGATGAGCCTTGCGAGTTTCGTCGGCGCTGCGTTGGTGGTCGAGCGGGCGAAGACGGCTGCCGAAACACGAGCGGAAGAGGCAGAAGCGGCCCGAGTCGCTTTACAGGCGTCGGAAAAGGCCATGAGCAATGCCATTGCTATGATTGCTCATGAGTTGAGAGGGCCATTGGCACCTATGACCAATGCCCTGGAGGCAATCTACCGGCTATCTGATTCGAAGCAGGGTTTTGTGTCGGCGCTCGATATAGCGCAGCGACAAACGCGGCATTTGGGACGGCTCGTTGACGACCTGCTTGACGCCTCACGCATTCGTTACGACAAAGTCGCATTGGAGCGAAACGAGATGGTGCTCCAAGAAATTGTCAGAGAAGCAACCGCCTTATTGTTGCCAGACATAAACCACCGGAAGCATTCGCTTGAACTGAATTTGCCGGAGGCTTCGGTCATGGTTGTGGCGGATTCAGGACGGCTCATCCAGATTCTCACAAACGTCATAAGCAACGCGGCGAAGTACACACCCGATGGTGGATTCATCCACGTGAGCGTGACGACACGTGAACCGTCCCCGCTGGAAAGCGCTGGGCGCACAGAGGCGTCAATTGAGATTACAGATAATGGAATGGGGATTTCGAAGAACGCATTGCCTCGCGTCTTCGACATGTTCGTACAGTCAAGAATCTGTGACGCGAGTCGAGAGGGTGGACTCGGGATCGGTCTTGCTGTCGTAAAGCATTTGGTCTCTCTGCATGACGGGACGGTCGAAATCAAGAGCGATGGCGAGGGATGTGGAACAACAGTGTTGATTCGCCTACCTGTGCGTGCGCCGCGCACCGAAGCATCGTCGGACTAGCGGTGTATCGGCAGCCAGTTATCGCTCTTGGGTCGCGTGGGTCATTCCCCGATCTCACGATTTGCCGCCAGTTGCCAGAACGGCACACCTGCATCTAAACCCGTTCCTCTTTTCCTCTTTCTCTTACCACTGCTCGGCGGCTGCCCTGCTCATTCAGATACCGGTGGCCAACGAAAGCGTCACCGATGCGGGTGGCATTCAATGGATGACTGGGGCAGGCGGGCGGGTACACGCTGAAGTGTCCCCAACCTCATTTCATGGAACCAGGAGGCACGCCCCAAATCCTGCAAATGTGGTTAAACCGTCCTGCACGGCTCACGATAAGTGCGCCGCGTCGTGTTGAAATTTAAGAATATGCAATTCCGGCCGTACCCATGGCCGAGGACATGACACAAGTGAAATTGATTTCGCGCCTGTGCAATGCAGTGCACGGACCCAAGGACTCGTTTGACTGGAAACCTTCCTATTAGTCATTGAGATGTCGGCTGGTAGCACATCAAGACTGAGCATTCAAAAAGTTAATGAGGCAAGCAGGTATTCCTCAATGTCATGCCTAGCAGCATCAGTGCAGCCGCACGGCGCGTCGCAGAGTTCCGCCGCGTTTGGCTTAAGCGACGAAGGCGATATGCTTGAGTTAGCTGCGGCGATTTTGCCTCGAGCGACCGCTATTCGCGTTCCACGATCCCGTCGGCTGAGCGCCACTTCGGCATGAAAAGAGCGTGGCTTAGCCTGCAAAGAACACAATGGCCGCTGAAACACCGACTGTTGCGAAACTGCGGACAAAACGATAATTCTGCCCGCCAATCGATAACTCGTTTTCTCCAGACCGCGTTAGCTCAAGCATCTCGTTGGCCAGAGACACCGCTATGGTGGCGATTTTGCGCAGTTCGTCGCGCGGACCCGACGGGTCGCCAAGGTAGACGGTGCATACACTGTCCTCGTAGCGCACCATCAAAATGGTCTCAGCGTTGTCCAGCGATTGCTCGAGATATTTCGCAAGTATCTCTAACGATTCTGGAGATCGCCCCAGGTCCCCGCTGACTATTTCGGTTTTCTCAGTCAATTCGCTTTCCTCCTTTCGACTAACCATGACGCGCTTTCCATTTCGTCCGTTCAATTTTTAGGCGTTTTCTGGGCACCAAAATAGGCTTTCTACACCCGCAGCATACCCCCGCCCGCACTCCGCCTTCGACACTGGTCCCGATCCGCAGATAAACCTAGCCAACGCAAAAGCCGGCGACCGCAGCAGCCAGATGAGCCAGGGGTTCGCCACGCGGGTATTCGTCGCGATATTGAGCGCCCGGAGAAACAGGCCAAGGCGCTTCCCGCCAAGGCACCGACAGCAAAAGCCAGCGCGCCACATGCGGCAGCATGGCGAACTGCTCGGGGAAGACTAAACGTTTCATGAATTGCCAAGTCTGAAGACCTCAAACCTCGGCAGCGCAAGCCGCGGGGAAAGCGCGCCAAGCGCACGAGCTTACCGATTCCTGGACCCAGGAACGCGTAGACATCGTTAGCTGGTTCGACAAGGTGACTCAGTTAAGTCACTCTAGACACCGGTTTGCGATGATCTGCGGCAGCAATGCCATCCGTGAGCGCGATTGCCGAAGTATTTGACGTCGGCTGACGAACGCGAATTCGGCACCGGGCGCGCTTCGTGCATCGTGTAGAGGGCCGTAACACCTCTTCCCAAACGCCGATTCAGCGCCGGAGATGCGAATGACACCAAAAGGGCTCGACAAGCGGATCCATTCCACATCGCCGCTTAACGCAGAGCCGGAACTCAAGCGCCTTATCGCCGGCATGCACACGACTCAAGACGATTTTTACGTGCGCAATCACGGCAATGTGCCGGTGATTGACGAGGCGCTCCACCGGATTTCGGTCTCCGGCCGAATAAGCCGTCCGATTAGTCTTTCACTGAACGATCTTAGAAGCCGCTTTGAGCGCGTGTCCGTCAGTGCCGTAATGCAATGCGCTGGAAACCGGCGTGCTGACCTGCTGTCGGTGAAACCCGTCTCGGGTGACCCATGGGCGCCGGGGGCGATTGGCAATGCGGTTTGGACCGGCGTGAGGCTCAAGGACGTGCTCGAATCGGCCGGCATCATGTGCGGTGGAGAAATGCACGTGGTATTTGCAGCGTGCGACGACTGCGAAGCAGAGGGCAAACGCTTCCGCTATGGCGTGTCAATTCCGGCGAGCAAAGCGCTATCGGGCGATGTGCTGCTCGCCTACGAAATGAACGGCGAAGTGTTGAGCCCGGAGCATGGGTATCCATTGCGCGTAGTGGTTCCAGGATACGCGGGCGTGCGCAGTCCGAAGTGGCTGGCATCGATCGAGGTGCGCGACAAACCATCGGACAATCACATGCAGCAACGCGAATACAAATTGTTCCCCGCTTCCGTCGATGAAACCAGTGCGGACTGGAAGAACGGGACGACGATCAACGATATGCCTCTGAACTCGGCCATTTGCGAACCGAACGAAGGAGCGACATTGTGCACAGGTCCTGTCCGGGTCTCCGGATACGCCGTGGCGACGGGAACATCGGTAGCGCGCGTAGAAGTGTCGTCAGATGACGGGGTGACGTGGACACAAGCCGCACTCAACGTCGAGCCTCGCACCCCGTGGAGTTGGACGCTCTGGAACGTTGAATTGACGCTGACGAGGGGCACTCATGAACTGTCAGTACGAGCATGGGACGCGGCGGGACAGACTCAGGTATCGCAAGCAGCCGATGTATGGAATTTCAAAGGCTATCTGAGCACAGCGTGGCATCGGATCACCGTCACTGTCCAATAACGGGCCCGAATTGGGCTGGAGAGTGTTCACAGGATGTTGACCAAAGTCGCCGTGCATGGTTTAAACGATCTGCTTTCTAACCACGCTGCACGACGGTGATCTCGTCGCTTCTCGGTGTGCTTGCGGCGCTGCCAAACCGCACGATCAAATGGGCGATTCATGGCTTTTTCGAGCTTTTCCGCTGGATTCCGCTGGTGGTCAACGTCTGCTTCGCGTTTTTCGGCGTGCCTTTGCTCGGGCTCGACCTGCCGCCGTTCGTTGCCGCGACGGTAGGACTGTCTCTGGGGGCGGCGCAGACGACACGGTGAACGTATCGGGCGGCCTGGACTCGGTGCCGCCGCGTCAGTGGAAGAGCGCGACGGCGCTCGGCCTGCGCCGCTAGCAGATTTAGGCGTTCATCGCCGGCCCGCAATCACTCAAGTCGATCCTCCACCGGCCTTCACAGGCTTGCTGACTTTGCTTGTGCAGTCCACTGCGATCGGTGCGCTTGTCGGGGTCGGCGAGTTTCTAAGGTCGGCCAGAACGTGATCGAGCGGGCGACCATCATGCGAGGGCAAAGCCCGACCTTTCAGGTGTATGCGCTGATGCTGCTCGTCTACTTTGTCATCTGCTCGTCGCTGAGCGCTCTTTCACGCTACTTTTAACGTCGCATGCGCGTTTGACCGAAGCGGGCTGGCCTGAAATTTAGAGCGGTATCTTTGCGCCGCGTCTGCAGAGCTTTGAGGACATCTTCGGCCGGCTATACGACATCAACAAGGCACACGTGATCATGCTTATGGAGCAGGCTCTCTTGAGCGAGGCGCACGCTGCCTGCTTGGTACGCGGCATTCAGAAGATGAAAGCGACTGGCGCGGGTGTTGTCGCACGGGATCCGGGCCGCGAGGAAGCCTATTTCAATTACGGGGCGCATCTGATGAATGAAGTCGGCGCGGACGTCGGCGCACGCATGCACACGGGCCGCAGCCACAACTATATTATGGCGACGCTCCACCGCTTGCGTGGACGCAAGGTGCTGGTCAACGTGATCGATGCGCTGTCGAAGGTGCGTACCACGGCGCTCGAACAAGCCGAGAAATATGCGGACGCGGTTATGCCCGAGTACATACATCTCCAACCTGCCCAGCCGATGACCTACGGCTTCTGTCTCGCGGGCGTCGCACAGGCGCTTGAGCAAGATAGCCAGCGACTCATTGGTACGCTCAAGAGCATGAACGTGTGTCCGCTCGGCGCGGCAGCTTTCGCGGGCACGCCATTCGGGATCGACCGCAAGCGCACCGCGGACTTGCTTGGCTTTGACGATTACGTGGACAACGCGCTTGACGCGGTTGCATCGCGTAATTTCCTGCTGGAGAGCATCTCGGGCATGAGTCTCCTCGCAATTCTCCGGAGCCGCGGCGCACAGGATTATTACGTCTGGACCACGCACGAATTCGGACTAATCGAGTTGCCCGACAGCGTCGCAACGACGTCAAACAACATGCCGCAAAAGAATAATCCGTAGTGCTCGAATACCTAAAGGGATGCTGCGGTCATATCGTGGCCGCGCTGGTGTCCGCCACCATGGGTATTAGGTACCCACTTCAGCTACTCTGGTGAGTCAAGCCGTGAGGCGATTAGCGGCTTTTAAGATACGGCGCGCGAAGTCGTGCGCTGTCTCGAGCTTTTTGACCTAGTTCTGCGCACCGCACGACCGATGCGCGAGAACGCGCAGCGTCAAGCGGCACGCGACCTTTCCACCATAAAGGCGCTGGTCGACCTGATGGTCCAGGATCACGATCTGTCATTTCGCGCGGCACATCATGTCGAGGGCGCAGTCGTGCGCCGCGCCATGGACAATCGGGTGCCCGCTGATCTGATCGATGCCGATATGGTTGAGTCCGCCGCGATTGAGCAGCTCGGCAAGCCGCTTGGCATCGACGCTGAGGCCGTGCGCGCGTGTCTCGACCCAATCAAAAACGTCAATGCACGCATCTCGACCGGCGACCCGAGCCCGTTGATGTTACGCGCGCATGCGAGCACCGCGTTCGAACGTCTGAGCGAAGCAAAAGTGGCGATCAAGGGATGGCGCGATCGTATCGATCAGGCGCACGCAGATCTCTAGGCCGTAACTCGGATGGTGGCATCGAGATGAACCTCTTCTTTCGATCCAAGGACTGCGCAAGCACTTTGGCCCTCTTGAAGTCGTACGGGGCGTGGGGCGTGATGTTAACCGCGGCGAAATAGTGACGATTAACGGGCCGAGTGGTTTTGGCAAATCCACTTTTATTCGCTGCGTGAACGATCTGGAAATACCGACTGAAGGCACCGTTACGCTTGGTGACGTCAAGACCAACGCCCATGATCGTCGCGAAATGACAAAACTGCGTGAGGATGTTGGCATGATGTCTCAGGAATAGACGCTGTTTCCGCATATGTCCAATCTGCGTAAATTACCTTCGCGCCGGTTAAGCTCGGGCGCATGACGAAACAGGAGGCGAAGTCGATGGCGCTTAAGCTGCCAGAGCGAATTGGTCTCGCACACAGGTGGGACGGGTATCAGGAGATGCATCTCGCGAAAGGCTGCGCAGACCTCGCTATTGGATCGCCAGTCAGTCGAGCATCATGGCAAACGGTGGACGCGGGCAAATCCCCTGAGAAACCAGAGAGAAGATTGGCCGATCGACCCGAGCCACGACATACGCACTCGCTTCAAGAGCATTAAGAAAGGCGCACCTGATCTGCAAACGATTCTATCCAAGGGATCTGGAGGAATAGAACTCCGTGTCATAGCCGGGTCGAGTCGGTCATATCTGGTGATAGCCTTCATCGCACAGAACAACATTGGCGCTCTGCCGGATCACTTTTTCAATTACCTCGGTGGGGCATTCCGCTGTGAAGTCGCGGCCGGTTTTTGCCATCGATCAATGTTCAAGACCTTCTAGGGTGAGAGAGGAACGATCGCACCTGACCTCCACATGAGATGTTCTTCTCTGCATTCGCTTGAACATTCCGGCCACTGTAAGTGTCCAAATCAATGGGCACAACAGAGCTGCCGAGACATAGCTGGAACCACCTTAGTTAACCAAAACAACTTAAAAACCTTTCTAGTTAATTATTTGAATAAACAAACAAGTTTTGGTTGCAAGCAGTGCAATCTGGGAGTTAGAGTGAGTTGTTGTCCAAAGAAATACTTAAATTTGTTCGTTCGGACAAAGAGGTTTTTTTGCGCGACTCGTTAGTGGAATTGGTTTGTATGAAAAAACATATTTTATTATTAGCTCGCTGATTTACGAACAAATTCCTTGAAGTAATTTCTCGACTTTTTAATAAATAAAAAATAATTGCTTTATATTAGACTAACAGTAATCAATACCTCATGGCGAAGAATGATGTTGTATAGATGCTAGCTGTTGTCTTTTTAGATTGAAAATACGTCGCGATATAATCTTGATTTAACTACCGCTTGGTGACGAGTGAGCAAAAAGTTGAAAGAAAGGATTAGCGTGAACATGGACTATTTCTATTTATTTTAGGAGATTTTTTACCGTTGGTTATTGCTGACCTTGTCTTCGCACGTCTAACATATCGATCGTAATAAATTTCGTCCGCGTCCGTTACCTAGAAAGCTGTCCTCATTGCGCCGTTACCACCAAAAACCATTTCGGAGGTGAGGGTGCTCGACAGGTGGCCGAACTGAGCTTGTCCAGCAGCACTCAGTATGCTCAGGCTTATGTCTTGAGACCGTTGCCTGAGGTTCTCGCAGTCCGGCATAATGTTGTTAGAAGGCCTTCTGTCTTTTTAGTTTGAGTTGTGCGTTGCAAACCCACTGCCGCGTATTTCGAAACGGGGCGGCCAAGTCGGAGATGTCACAATACTAACTGGAAAGCGCAATGTTACTGGATGAAATTTCTGCCTTAACTAACATGGGATCACTAATTTCTGCCAAAAAAGAGATCGTAGCGCCGTACGATCTTGAAGTCTCTGATACCGCAGCTGCCGATTATTGTGCGCTAGGTTTGTCTAATGGTGTCTTCAACGCTGCATTGGCTGAATTTAATCCTGATTATGCAACTGTCTCAAGGGTGAGCGTCATTAACGGCATGGGCGTGACACTTGGGGATTCCATCATTGGCATAACGGCGTTGCACGCGATCAAAGCGAATTTTTCGCAAATTTCCTTTACTATTTATCGACCGAAACATACGCCCGCATACGTCAAGCAGCTTTATGAAATCGCCGCGCCGCAACTTGGCGAAATTGTCGATTTGCCAGTCCGGCTCGCCGCCCCTGAAGAGGGGGAGTTACGCATTGATATCGGCAACCATTTGTTCTGGCCAAAATTCACGCGAATGCCGATGATCGATTTTTTCATCGATGCATTGGGCGTGAAGCCGGAATCAATTCCCGCCGAACTCAAGCGCAACCATTGGCTTGAGGATCTGTGCTTGCCGGCGCCACGGGCGACGAGCGGCGATTACGTCCTGCTGTGCCCCACGGCGAGCACGCCTGTACGAAGTATTCCAGCGTCGCAGCACGCGCGCTTGGCTGAAGCGCTGTGGCAGCGCTTCGGGCTGCCTGTGGCGGGCTTTGGCGCGATCGACCATGCGCATTACATCGATCTCACGTCGCGCTCACCAGGCACTGCAGACTTCATCGCGTGGATCCGGGGTGCACGTTATCTTTTCACTCCCGATACCGCCGCACTTCATATTGCTGCCGGCTTCGACATTCCCACTACGGCTTTTTTCACCACGATTTCCCCTGACTTGCGGGTCCGTGATTACCCGTTTTGTCATTCGGTGAGTTTGCCGCTGCCGCAATTGGAGGGCATTCAAGCGAGCAATCAGGCAGGCGACATACGAATGATCGAGCGTGCGTATCGCGGGATAGCAACACCGGCATTCTTTTCAGAAACTACTTAACGTCGTTAAATTCAATGCACTCAAGCGTCGGCAATGTAGTCGGAATAAATTACCTGAAGTTGTAAGAATAAAATATGATATGAGTCGCTGAAAATCTACTCTTTTGTCATATTCGGGCAAACCATTAGGATGGTATGCTTCCTGCACGTATTCTTCATATCCTATGACGTAGGACGATTTGTGCGCCGAGATGGAACTGGTTGTGCACCACGGCGCAGATTAGATGCATTTCGTATGCACCAACTTGTCGTTTTTAGCAAACGTTTGCGAACACATCGAATTTCCTGATTCAGCGTCGCGCGGGTGGATTCCACCTTCGCGCATGGTTCAACGCCTGGTTCAACTTTCGCAGAGCGGTCTGGCTGCACGGAGCAACCCAATGTTTTTCGACGAACTCAGCAATGAAGAGTGGGCGCTGATCGCCCCGCTAGTGGCCGAAGGCGAAGTCCGTGAACATCGTCGGGGCCGGCCGCGCGCACATCCGCGCACCATCGTGAACGCGGTGTTGTGGATCCTGACAACCGGTGACACGTGGTCGAAGCTTCCCAGCCACTATCCAACCGTGCCGACATGCCGCCGTCGTTTCAATGACTGGCAAATGGACGGCACACTGATAGAAATGGTCACCCAGCTCGCCACGCGCGGCCGGTCATTCGCCATTGTTCCCTCGCCGCCGGTCGAAGCGCCGCAGCGGCAAACGCAAAGCGCGTATGAATGCGACCGCTTGCGCGGCGTGTTCTGGCAGAACCCGGAATCGTGGGGCGCCGGCGACGGACGCGGTGCAAATGCCGTCGACGCGCTGTTCGCTGCCGTGCCGCGCCGCTTGCCGGATGCGCATGATGTCGCACGCGCCAATGCGTCCACGGCGTTGTCCGCGAGTCGCGCCGCGATGCTCATGAATGTGCCGCGTCCCATGTATCACGATGCGTCGCGCATGGCCGGACATCGGCTCGATCCGGTGCCCATGGCCTTCGAACCCGACTGCACGCCGGTGCATGACGGGCACGGCTACGCCATCTATGCGATCGCGCGCCCGGTCGCGGGCAGCATGTTCCGCGGCTGGGCCGAAATCGTGAAAGACGGGCGGCGCGTCGAGCGCTCGGGCCTGATTGGTCCGCGGTACGGCAATGCGGACGAAGCGGCGGCGTACGCGCTGGAGTGGTCGCGCAGATGGATCGCGTCACAATCCACGCGGGTCACGCATCCGGGTCAGGCCGCATCGACGGAAGTCGCAATGGATGCTGCTGCCAACCTCGATCATGCGCAACTGGAACGCGCGACGCCCGTCGAAGCACGGCGTTTTGCGGACGTGCAAGGTTAGACGTCGCAAGACTTCACGTCATGCGGCGCGTATAAAGCGCGCGCCGCATGACGTTTCTCATTGGCGACCGTATTTGTCGTCGAAACGAACGATGTCGTCTTCACCCAGATATGTGCCCGACTGGACTTCGATGATTTCGAGCGGCATCTTTCCCGGATTTTCCAGCCGATGCTGCACGCCAATAGGAATGTAGACCGACTCGTTTTCGGCAAGGATGAACTCCTCCTGGCCGCGCGTCACCAGCGCCGTGCCGCGCACCACGACCCAATGTTCAGCGCGGTGGTGATGCATTTGCAGCGATAACCTCGCGCCCGGTTTCACCACGATGCGCTTGACCTGGAACCGGTCGCCGTTATCGACGGAATCGTAATGGCCCCATGGCCGGTGCACCTTGCGATGATCTGCCGCCTCCTTGCCTTGCTCGGCCTTGATGCGCCCGACGATTGCTTTCACGTCCTGCACGCACGACTTGTCGGCAACGAGAATGGCATCGGCCGTTTCCACGACCACGAGATTATGCGTTCCCACGCACGCGATCAGCCGGCCTTCGGAATGCGCGTATGTGGATGTCGATCCCTGGAACATCACACGTCCGCGTGCGACGTTTTCTTCGCTGTCCTTCGGCAGGATGTTCCAGATTGCGCCCCATGAACCGACGTCGGACCAGCCCGCGTTAAGCGGTATGACGGCGCCCGTGCAGGTGCTTTGATCGGCGGCGAGCTGCTCCATCACTGCATAGTCGATGGAATCCGAAGGCGACGCCGCGAACGCTTGTTTGTCGAGGCGGAAAAATTCGCCGTCGCGCGTGCCGGCATCGCACGCGGCGCGGCAGGCTGCATGTATTGCGGGCTGGAAGTGTTGAATGGCTTTCAGCCACACTGACGCCCGTACGATAAAAATTCCCGCGTTCCACCAGTACTCGCCGGAACTCACATATTGGCGTGCAAGTTCGAGATGCGGTTTTTCGACGAACTTTTCGAGCGGCCACGCGCCCGAACCAAGCATCTGCTGCCCGACCTTGATATACCCGTAGCCCGTTTCCGCATGTGTCGGGACGATGCACATCGTGACAATCGCACCGTCTTCCGCGCATTTCGCGCCCGCACCAATTGCCTTGTGAAACGCTTCGGTATCCGTAACAACATGGTCTGCGGGCATCACGACGAGAACGGCGTCATCGCCGTACGCCAATGCATGCATGGCGGCAACGGTCAACGCAGGGGCCGTATTGCGCGCGACCGGTTCGAGCAGCAGGTCGGCTTTGCGGCCCGACGAGCGCAACTGGTCTGCCGTCGTGAAACGATGATCCTCGCCGCACACAATGATGGCGTCGTCGACGCGGGCCGTGCCGTATGTCAGGCCGTCGAGCCGTTGCGCGGTGGATTGCAAAAGCGACTGTTCGCCAATCAAGCCGATCAACTGCTTCGGGAAATGCTCGCGAGACATGGGCCAGAGACGGGTTCCGGCGCCACCGGCGAGGATGACGGGCTGGATTCTCAGCCGGGTTTCGGAGGCGGCAGGAAAGTGTGGCGCGCTGACAAGCGTTGTATCGATGGCGGTCATGAAGAGGGAACTCCTGGGCTTGAACGGGTATTGCAATTTTTAGCACGGAGTAAATAGCCGATAAATCAAAAAACCAGAAAATAATCGACAGCTATATGCGGGCCGGTATGCCGGCCATTCGATGTAACTGAGACTGACGCCTGAATTTTTTTCTTACGAAGCGCGAATTTTTTATTCGAAAATAATTGCCTAAGATTCGGCCGAAACCCCTGCGGAGTAAGCATCGAAGTCGTTGACGACGTCCGCGAAAAATCCGCAACGCCGCGCGACAACCGACGATCGAAACGCCAGTCAATCCCGCATATGACAAAAATAAATCCGTTGAAAACGGTGAATTAATTCACGCATTATTTTGCGGTTGCAGCATGAATTAAATTCCAGCCTTATACGGGTATGTACCAAGGTAATTGGCGTACTCGCTTTGAAGCGGCTTCGACGCCAGAACGAGTTCCAGCGCGCCGCGCATTTCGCCCGAGGTGTTCTACATGTTGAGCGTGCTTTCGAGAATGATCGACATAGCGATGGTCGCGCTGGGCGCGTTGCTCGCCGCGTCGCTGCACGCGGGAAATGCGGTATGGCTCGACGACATGCAAAGCACGCTGCTGGCATTCAATTGCGTGCTGGTGATCATGACGTTCCCGTCGTTTGGAATCTACAAGTCGTGGCGCGGCAAGCCCGTCTACGACCTGTTGCTGCGCGTGACGGTCGCATGGCTGATGGTGGAAGGCGCGGGCGTGCTGCTTACGTTCAGCGTGCATCGTGCAGATTTGCTGTCGCGTATGTGGTTGCTTTATTGGGGCGTGGCCACGGCTGCGCTGTTGATGATTTCGAAGGCGAGCGTGCATGCAGCGCTCAAGTCGCTGCGGCGCGAAGGTTTCAATCAGAAAGCGGTGGCGATCGTTGGCGCGGCGCCTTATGGCCAGTTCCTGATCGAGCAGATGCGCAGCCGACCGGAAGCGGGTTTTCGTCCGGTGTATGTGTTCGATGATGCCTTCGCCGAAGAGACGCTCGCAGGCGTGCCGGTGAGCCGAGATCTGGCCGACCTGACACAACTCGTTCGGCGTCGCGCAATTCGTGAACTGTGGCTGGCGTTGCCGATTTCACAGGAACGCACCATCCACAAACTGGTTACCGAGTTCCGCGATGACTTCGTGAACATCCGCTTCATCCCGGACGTACGCAGCCTGTCGTTCTTCAATCACGCCGTGGTCGATCTGCTCGGCGTGCCGGCGATCAACCTGGCGGCGTCGCCGATCACGGATTTGAAGGTACTGCCCAAGCGCGTGTTCGATCGCATGTTTGCCGCCATCGTGTTGCTGAGTCTCGCGCCGCTGTTGATCGCGCTCGCGGTGGCGGTGAAGTTTTCGTCGCCAGGACCGGTGTTCTTCAAGCAAAAGCGCAAGGGTATCGATGGAAACGAGTTCGAGATTTTCAAGTTCCGCTCCATGCGCGTGCACAAGGAAACCGCCGGGCACGTGACACAAGCGAAGAAGGGCGACAAGCGCGTGACGCGCGTAGGTGCTTTCCTTCGGCGCACGAGCCTCGACGAACTGCCGCAGTTCATCAATGTGCTGCGCGGCGAGATGTCGGTGGTCGGTCCGCGCCCGCATGCGCTCGAACACGACGACATCTACAAGGATCTCGTGAAGGGCTACATGTACCGGTATCGCATCAAACCCGGCATTACCGGCTGGGCGCAGGTGAACGGTTTTCGCGGCGAAACGGACCGCATCGAAAAGATGATGGGACGCGTGAAGCTCGACCTGTACTACATGCAGCACTGGACCTTCGGACTCGACATGAAGATCGTCGCGATGACTTTGTGGAAGGGTTTTGCGGGCGCCAACGCCTACTAGAAGAATCATCGAATAACGCTTGAATAATTTGCCAACCCTGGAGCACGTGCTATGAAACTCACCATCATCGGAAGCGGCTATGTAGGCCTCGTGACGGGCGCGTGCCTCGCCGACATCGGCAACGACGTGTTCTGTCTTGACCTCGACGAACGCAAGATCGCCATTCTCAACAGCGGTGGCGTGCCGATCCATGAACCGGGCCTGCAGGAAGTCATTGCGCGCAATCGCGCAGCGGGGCGCCTGACGTTTTCGACCGATGTGAAAGCTGCTGTCGAGCACGGCGAAGTGCTGTTCATTGCGGTCGGTACGCCGTCCGACGAAGACGGCTCCGCCGATCTGAAATACGTGCTCGCTGCGGCGCGCGACATTGGCCGTTACATGAACAACTTCAAGGTCATCGTCGACAAATCCACGGTGCCCGTCGGTACCGCGCGCCGCGTGAAAGCGGCGATCGATCATGAACTCGCCGAGCGCGGCGAGACACACATGTTCTCCGTGGTGTCGAACCCGGAGTTCCTGAAGGAAGGCGCGGCTATCGACGACTTCACGCGGCCCGATCGAATCGTGCTCGGTTGTGACGACGATGTCCCCGGCGAACGCGCGCGCGAACGCATGAAGCGTCTTTATTCGCCGTTCAACCGGAACCACGAACGCACGCTTTACATGGATGTACGGTCGGCCGAGTTCACGAAATACGCGGCCAACGCCATGCTTGCCACGCGCATCTCGTTCATGAACGAACTCGCGAATTTCGCGGATCGTGTGGGCGCGGATATTGAAGCGGTGCGTCGCGGTATTGGTTCCGATCCGCGCATTGGGTACGACTTCCTGTATGCGGGTTGCGGTTATGGCGGATCGTGTTTTCCGAAGGACGTGCGCTCGCTGATCCAGACGGCCGGCGAGCACAACGAGCAGATGGAAATCCTGAAGGCGGTGACATCGGTGAATGAGGCGCAGAAACAGACGCTTGCGAACAAGATTGTTGCACGCCTCGGCAATGATCTGAGCGGCAAGAAATTTGCGCTGTGGGGCCTCGCGTTCAAGCCGAATACCGACGACATGCGCGACGCCCCGAGCCGCGTGTTGATCGCGGCGCTGCTGGAACGCGGCGCGACGATCAGCGCCTACGACCCCGTCGCAACGGACGAAGCCCAACGTGTGATCGCGCTCGATCTGCGCGATACCCCCGAGCAACTCGCGCGTTTGAGCTACGCAAAGGACCACGCCGATACGCTCGATGGCGCGGATGCGTTGATCATCGTGACGGAGTGGAAGGCGTTCAAGAGCCCGGACTTCGATGGCATGAAACGCCGCCTGAAAACACCACTTATTTTCGATGGCCGCAATCTCTACGAGCCGGAAACGATGGCTGAGATCGGTATTGAATATCACGCGATCGGGCGCGGCGTCCGGCAAGCGGCCAAGTCGCCGGTCACGGCTTAACCCGTAGAACTCTCATGCGCGAAGACCGGCCGAAGGACCCGGTGCTCGCGCCATGCGCCGCAGTATCGAACATATTCACGGACACCGCCCACATGTTTCAAAGCGTCTTGATTGTCTGCCATGCAAATGTCTGCCGGAGCCCCGTCGCCGAGATGCTGTTTCGCGCGCACTCGGCCCGGATGGTCAACAAACATGCGAGACGCGGAATCGAGTTCGGATCGGCAGGGCTCTTTGCGCAAGAGGGCCGCGCTATCGATACGACCATGTCGCGGCTCTTGATGGAATGCGACGTCGATTCATCGGGACATGCTGCACGCCAGCTCGATCGCGCCATGGCTCGTGCAGTCGATCTGATTCTGGTACCTGAACGCAAGCACATCACGGCGATCGAGGAGATGGAACCGGTCACGCGCGGCAAGGTGCACTTGCTCGGAAAGTGGGAAGACTCGGAAGTGATCGATCCATATGGTCGCCATGAAAGCGCCTATCGCGAGAGCTTCGGGCTTATTGAACGTCTGGTCCAGGGATGGCTGAATAAAATATGGTGAACCGGTCTCTAGCTTTTACTGTTTCCGTGGTCCTTTCGCTGACGACTTTTCTGTCGGCTTGTGGCGCCCTGCCGGGCTATAGCCTGAATACATCGCGCCTGCAGGACAACGATCCCACGCCGACCGCGACCTATCCGGTGCGCCTGATTTCGGCCGATGTCATCCTGCAGCAAAATCGTCCGGCTGCAGCCGCGCCGTTGCCGCCTCCGCGTTTTGCCGATCCGGCGCAATACGTGTATCGCGTGGCGCCGCAGGACATTATTGGCGTCACGGTCTGGGATCATCCCGAACTGACCACGCAGCAGGGGCAGACCTTGTCTGCCGGTGGCAACACCACGCAAACGGTGGCCGGCGCGCTCGCGCAGCCGTACACCACGGCGTTGCCGGGCCAGGCCGATCCGTTCGGTCAGACCGTCTCTCCCGACGGCACGATCTTCTTTCCGTTTCTCGACAAGGTCCGCGTGGCGGGCAAGACCGCAGGCGAGATCCGCGATCAGCTTGCAGCAGCCTTGACGCCGTATTTCAAGAAGCCGCAGGTCGATGTGCGCGTGCTTGCGTACAGAAGCCAGAAGGTGTCGGTGACGGGCGAAGTGAAGACCCCCGGGCCGCTTGCAATGAGCGACGTGCCGCTTACGCTCGTCGATGCTATCACGCGTTCCGGCGGAACGACTGCCGACGCCGACCTGCAACGCGTGCGTCTTACGCGCAACGGCAAGCTGTATCAACTCGATGCCGACGGCGTGCTCGATCGCGGTGAAATAGATCAGAACGTGATGCTTCAGGCAGGCGATATCGTCAACATTCCGGACCGCACGGACAGCCGGGTATTCGTGATGGGTGAGGTCAAGACGCCGCTGCCTGTATCGATGATGAAAGGCCGCCTCACGATCGCCGATGCCCTCACGCAAGCCGGCGGCATTCTCGATACAGACGCCAACGCGCGGCAGATCTTTGTGGTGCGCGGTGCGCGAGAAAAACCCGAATCGCCCGATATCTACCGGCTCGACCTGACGCAACCGGACTCGTTGCTGCTGTCCACGCAATTCCGTTTGCAACCGCTCGACGTGGTGTATGTGGGCACGGCCGGGTCGGTGCAGTTCAACCGTCTGGTCAACCAGGTCCTGCCGACTCTGCAGACAATCTTCTACCTGAAGCAACTGACGCGTTAATCGTCAATGCGCGTCATATCAACCGGGATTGAAACGTGAGCACGCCAGCACATTCCTATCAGGGCAAGACAGAAGAAGAGGACGTCGTTCTCGGGCAGTTGCTGCAGGTGATCATCGACGACATCTGGTGGCTGATCGGGATCGCGGCGTTCATCGTGCTCGCAGCTGGCGCGTATTGCTACGTCGCCAAGCCCGTGTATTCCGCCGATGCCCATGTGCGTGTCGAGCAATCCGACAACACGTCGCAAGCGCTCACGCAAACGCAGACGGGCGCGGCTATCGGCAATTCGTCGGGCGCGCTGCCGACGGATGCGGAGATCGAGATCATCAAGAGCCGTGGGGTGGTTGCGCCCGTTGTCACCCAATGCAAGCTCAACTTCTCCGTCACACCTATGACCGTGCCGCTGCTCGGCAGCCTGGCAGGGCGCCTTGCGACGCCGGGCAAGCCGTCGAAGCCGTGGTTTGGAATGAGCTCGTATGCCTGGGGCGGTGAGCAGGCGGCGATCGATTCCATTGAAGTCGTGCAGCCGCTCGAAGGGCAGAAGCTCACGTTGACCGCGCTTGCCAACAACCGCTATTCGCTCGCGACGCCGGATGGCCGCATGCTGCTTGAGGGCACCGTCGGCACGATGGAAAGCGGCAACGGCGTGAACATCAACGTGGCGAAACTCGTCGCGCGTCCCGGCACGCGCTTCACCGTGCTGCGGGCGAACGACCTGGACGCCATCGCGTCGTTTCAGTCGGG
Source organism: Caballeronia sp. M23-90 (assembly GCF_053574605.1). Classification (NCBI taxonomy): domain Bacteria; kingdom Pseudomonadati; phylum Pseudomonadota; class Betaproteobacteria; order Burkholderiales; family Burkholderiaceae; genus Caballeronia; species Caballeronia sp. M23-90. The sequence goes on from NZ_JBSIPA010000034.1 coordinate 25,353, forward strand.
CATCACGGTGGCGGAGCAGGGGAAGGCGACGGGCGTCATTCAAATATCGTTGGAGAACGGCGACCCGGCACGCGCCGCGGAAATTGCGAATGCACTGGCTGATTCATATCTGCATCAGCACATCGAAAGCAAACAAGCCGATGCCGAAAAGATGCTCGCGTTCCTGAAGAGCGAACAGCCGCGTTTGAAGGGTGATCTGGAGCACGCCGAGGCTGCGCTGACCGAATATCAAAGCAAGTCCGGTTCGATCAACGCCAGCGATGAAGCCAAGGTCTACCTCGAAGGCAGCATCAGCTACGAGGCGCAGATATCCGGACTGAAGTTGCAGATTGCGACGTTGAATCAGCGCTACAACAGTGCTCATCCGGCGCTTATCGTGGCGCAGCAGCAACTCGGTCAGCTCGAAGCGGAACGCGCGAGGTTTGGCGAGCGCTTTCGTAACTTGCCGGCGTCGGAAGTGAAGGCTGTATCGCTGCAACGCGATGCAAAGGTGGCCGAGGACATTTACGTGCTGCTGCTGAACCGCGTGCAGGAATTGTCGGTGCAGAAGGCCGGCACGGGCGGCAACGTGCATATAGTCGATGCCGCCTTGCGCCCCGGCGCGCCGATCAAGCCGAAGAAATTCCTGATCATGTCGGCTGCGGTGATCCTTGGACTGATCCTCGGCACGGGCTTCGTGTTCCTGCGCCGCGCGATGTTCAAGGGCATCGTGGACCCGGACAAGGTCGAGCGCCTGGCTGGTTTGCCGCTGATCGGACTCGTGCCGCTGAGCGTGGAACAAACGAAGCTCGATGCCGAAGCCAAGCGTACCGAGCGTGATCGCGATCGTGTCCTGCCCATTCTCGCAGTCATGCGCCCGAACGACGTCTGCGTGGAGATCATGCGCAGCCTGCGCACGTCGCTGCAATTCACGCTCATGGAAGCGCGCAACCATACGGTGATGCTCACTGGCCCGGCATCGGGCGTCGGCAAGAGTTTCCTGGCGGTGAATCTGGCAGTGCTGCTTGCGGCATCGGGTAAAAAGGTTTTGCTGATCGATGCCGACATGCGGCGCGGCAAACTCGAGCGGTCGTTCGGCCTCGATCGTGCGAATGGTTTGGCCGAACTGCTTGCTGGAACCATCGGACTGGAACAGGCAATACGTACCACGCGCACACCGTTGCTCAGTTTCATGCCCGCAGGCAAGCGCCCGGAGAATCCGTCGGAGCTGCTGATGTCGCCGCGCCTGCAGCAATATCTCGATGGCCTGGGACGTGTCTACGACGTGGTCTTCATCGATACCCCGCCGATTCTCGCGGTGACGGACGCATCGATCATCGGCAAGTTGTCGGGCACGAACTTCCTCGTGATGCGCTCGGGCGCGCACAATGAAATGGAAATCTCCGATGCCATCCGGCGTCTGCGCACAGCGGGCATTCCGCTCGCCGGCGCGATCATGAACGGCATGGCGCAGCGCTCGCGCGGCTATAACCGCGGGCACTACGCAGCGGTTGAAGACTACCTGAACGTTTGACGCATCGGAGCGCGCATGACATCGACCCTGACTATTTCCGTGCTGGTTCCGACGTATCGCCGTCCGGCCGATCTGAAGCGATGCCTCGCGGCGTTGCGTACACAAACGCGCGCGGCCGATGAAGTGCTGATCGTCGCGCGGCCTGAGGACGATGCCACGCATCGCGCGATCGAAAGGGAAATGGCCGAGGCAAATCCGTTCGAGTTGCGCGTGATCGAAACCGGACTCGGCGGTCAGGTCGCGGCGTTGAACCGTGGCCTCGATGCAGCGCGCGGTGACATCGTTGCGATCACCGATGACGACGCGGCACCGCGAATCGACTGGCTTGCACGCATAGATGAAGCTTTCTCCGGCGATGCGTCACTGGGCGCATTGGGCGGCCGCGACTGGGTCTTCGAACACGGTTCATTGCTCGATGGCGAACGCACCGAGGTTGGCCAGATCCGCCGCTCGGGGAAGATCATCGGCAACCATCATCTGGGCGTTGGCGCGCCGCGCGAAGTCTGGTTGCTCAAGGGCGCGAACATGATTTACCGGCGCGCGGCTGTCGGCCAGTTGCGCTTCGATACCCGCTTGCGAGGCAAGGGCGCGCAGCCTTGCAACGATTTATCGTTCAGCTTGAGCGTGAAGCGCACGGGCTGGAAGATGGTCTACGATCCGCGCGTCGCTGTCGATCATTTTCCGGCCGAGCGTTTCGATGACAACGGTCGCGATGCGCAAACGCTCGGCGCGCTGGCGGACACCGCCTACAACGTGCATCTCGTGTTGCGTGAACATCTGGGTCCCATCGCACGGCATGTCGCTTGGTACTGGTACGCGGCCATCGGCACGCGTGCCATGCCGGGATTCTCGCAAACGCTCGGCGCGCTGGCGGACACCGCCTACAACGTGCATCTCGTGTTGCGTGAACATCTGGGTCCCATCGCACGGCATGTCGCTTGGTACTGGTACGCGGCCATCGGCACGCGTGCCATGCC